>CAZQGE010000001.1:0-62572 GCA_964592815.1 uncultured Bacteroidaceae bacterium
CATTTAATATAATAAATTACTGTAAAAGTGGGATGCGTATGAAAAAAAGTTTTTACGAAAAATACATAAAAAGAGCAATAGACATCTTTGGTTCAACCATTGGCATTTTGGTTTTATTTCCACTTATGTTTATTGTGGCGATTGTCATAACTATTGACAGCAAGGGTTCTGCGATTTTCATTCAAAACAGAGTAGGTGAAAACTACAAGGTTTTCAAATGCTACAAATTCCGCTCTATGTTGCTGTCTGCCCCTCACGATATGGCAACTCGAGAAATCGAGAGCAATCAATATATGACTAAAATAGGAAAATTTATACGAAAAACAAGCATAGATGAAATTCCACAGCTTTTCAACATTTTTAAGGGAGATATGTCATTCATAGGCTACCGACCTGTCATTATCACAGAGGTTCTTCTTAACGATAAACGCGCTGAACTTGGCGTGCTTAACCACAAACCAGGCATTTCTGGATATACTCAACTGCGAGGTAGAGATGAAATTGTTGATATGCAAATGAAAGCGGAAATGGATGCGGAATACTGCTCTAAAATTTCATTTTTGTTTGACTTAAAATTGTTTGGAAAATCTCTGCTTGCTCCATTCAGCAGAAAAGGCATTGTTGAAGGGAAACAAGATTCTGCATCAGCACCTGTGCAGTCCAACAAAGCTACCTTGTCAAAAACTCTTGCTTACGAACTTAAAAAAGATATTGCAAGCGATACTGACGAAAACCTTGGCGCATAATATAATCGTGAGAACATTTTTATGAAAATTCTTGTCATTGGTCAATATTTTTATCCCGAACAATTTAGGATAAACGACGTTGTAAAAGCCTTAGTTGATTTTGGACACAACGTCACCGTTCTGACCGAATATCCTAATTATCCAAACGGTGATATATATGAAGGTTACGGCTTTAATATAGCTTACGAAAGCATCATTTTCGGCGCAAAAATCGTAAGACTAAAAGCGCGCCCAAGATTGACTGGCAAAATCAATTTAGCACTCAATTATCTTTCATATTGGAAAATGGCTAACCACTGGGTAAAAAAAATTGGAAAGCAGTTTGACTTAATTTATTCTTGCCAAACCTCCCCTGTCTTTATGTGTTTGCCAGCAATTACCGCAAAAAAGAAATTTGATATTCCGTTTGTTGTCAATGTGCAAGATATGTGGCCTGAAAGTTTTATGGCGGTTATGCACACCGACAACAAACTTATTTACAAATTTTTAGAAACCATTTCAAACCGAGTTTACAAAAATGCAGATAAACTTTTGTGTTCTTCAAAAAGTTTTATCGACATTTTAAGGGGCAGAGGTATCAACCAAAACAAGTTGATATATTGGCCTCAATTTGCAGAAGATATAGACACAGCAAGTTATCCGTGCCCTACTGAATTTCAAACAAAGTATAGATTTGTTTTTACGGGCAACGTAGGCGAAGCGCAAGGTCTTGACAAAATTCTTAAAACTGCAGAGTTGCTTAAAGATAACAAAGAAGTTGGATTTTATTTAATCGGCGATGGAAGTGACAAACAAAGGCTGAAAGAAATTGCAAGTGATAAGGGCTTATCCAACGTATTTTTTATTGACAAAAAGCCTATAACCATAATACCGCAATATATAAAAAATGCTAGCGCAGGCATTTTGACGCTTGCTGAAAACATTTTATCCAAAATTACCGTTCCGGCAAAATTGCAAATGTATATGGCTTGCGGCTGCCCTGTTATTTGTATGATAAAAGGCGAAGCTGGTGAAGTTGTTGACGACGCAAAATGTGGAATTGTACTCGACCAAAACAACGCAGAGAAACTAGCAAACGCAATAACCAAATTTATTGAAAGTGATGAAAGCGTAATTGAGCTTTATAAAACAAATGGCGAAAAATATGCAAAAGAACATTTTGACAAGCGTATGCTTTTGAATAAACTTAACGAAGAAATAGGTAAACTAAATTGAAAGTTCTGTTTGTAAACGGTGTGTGCGGGAACGGTAGCACAGGAAAAATTGTCGAACAACTTGCTGACGAAGTCATAAAAAACGGCGGCGAAAGTTTGATATGTTTCGGAAGAAAAAGTTATTTAGGTGAAATTCCGTCATATAAATTTTGCACAAAAACTGAAAACCGAATAAACGGTGTTATGCAAAGGCTTTTTGACAACGAAGGATTAGGACTTAAAACACCAACTTATATGTTAATCAAAATAATCAAAGAATTTTGCCCCGATGTCATTCACTTGCACAATTTACACGGATATTATTTGAATTATAAAACGCTTTTTAAGTTTTTGAAAAACAGTTCAATCAAGGTTGTTTGGACGTTGCACGACTGCTGGACGTTTACAGGGCATTGCACTCATTTTGAGTTTATAAACTGTTACAAATGGAAAACGGAATGCAACCATTGCCCCAACAAAAAGCAATATCCAAAAAGCATATTCATTGACAATTCAAAAAACAATTTCACAACAAAAAAAGAATGTTTTAGCTCATTACAACAAAACCAAATGACTATTATAAGCCCAAGCAAGTGGCTAGATAATTTGGTTGGTCAATCTTTTCTAAAAAAATATAACCACGCTGTCATAAACAACGGCATTGACCTTAAGAATTTTTATCCAGTTGATTTTCACAGTTTTGACGACATAATTGACAGAACAAAAAAGATAGTTTTGGCAGTTGCAAACAAGTGGGAAGAAAGAAAAGGCTTTAATGACGTAATTGAAATTGGAAACCGACTTCCAGACAATTATCAAGTTGTGATTGTTGGTGTAAATGACAAACAAATGTTAAAACTTGAAAACAGCAAGTTTGTTGGTATAAAAAGAACAGAAAACCAAACTCAACTTGCCGAATTATATTCTCTGTCGTCTGTTTTTATAAACACCACGTATGAAGACAATTTCCCAACGGTAAACTTGGAAGCATTGGCGTGCGGTTGCCCCGTGATTACTTACAAAACTGGCGGAAGTGTTGAAGTTGTAAAAGAAGAAAACGGCAAAGTCGTTGAACAAGGCAACATTGAAGATATGCTTAATACAATATTATTCTGCTCAGAAAATGCGAACTATGACAGAAACAAAATAAGCGAACTTGCCACGGTTGAGTTCAACAGACATACTATGTCAGAACATTACTTAGAGTGCTATAAACAACTTTTGAATTTGTAAAATTCATTCTTACTTTATAAAGTTCACTTTAATTTGCAAAAAATAATTTATTGCTTGATATGCAACTAGGTTAACTTGCACAATACATCTTAGCTCAGAAAACACTTTTTGACTTAGAAAACATATTAGTTCATAAAACTCTTATAACTTAGAAAAACATCTTAACTCAGAAACACTTTTTAACTTAGAAAATGTTAACGAGCTTAGATATGATTTTTTTACTTTCGTTTTAAGCAACTTAAAATTTTACAGGTTTCTGCTTTGCAAAAATTTGACAAGTTGTCGGGGGTCACGGCTATATGCGTCTGCGCCTATATCTTTTGCCACGTCACAAGTAAGCACCGCGCCACCAACACAAATTAAAACTTTGCTGTCAACCTTTCTTATTTCATCAATTGTACGTTGCATATTTTTTACGGTTGTAGTCATCAATGCAGACAGTCCTACAACCTGCGGTTTTTGTTTTTTTACTGTTTCAACAACTTTTTCAACTTTTACATCGCGACCTAAGTCTATAATTTCATATCCATAATTTTGCAAAACGGTTTTGACAATATTTTTTCCTATGTCATGTACGTCGCCCTCAACAGTCGCAAGCACAATTTTAGCTTTTTCCTTGGATTGCTCAGCAGGCATACTTTGCTTTATTATGTCACAAACGCTTTTTGCAATTTCTGCCGAACTGATAAGTTGTGGCAAAAACAACGTTCCTTTTTCATATTGTTCGCCTATATAATCAAGTGCGGGAATAATTTCGCTGTCAATAATTTCCAAACCATCTTTTTCAGTTAGCATTTGTCGTGTTTTTTCTTCGGATTCACATTTTAGGTTTGAAATTATGCTATCTTTCAAACTAGAGGTGCTGTTTGCAACAACTTTGTTCGATATGCTCTCTTTCCCAGAAAAGTGCTTAATAAAACTCTCGCCGCTTGCATCATAACCGTACAAGAGATTGAATGCCATAAAACTTTGTTTAATTGAGTCCAAATTCGGGTTTACAATTGCAAGGTCCAACCCGTTTGAAAGTGCCAAAGTCAAAAACGACGAATTTACAATTTGCCTTTCAGGCAATCCAAAAGAAATGTTTGAAATCCCTAAAACAGTTTTGACGTTATAAAGTTTTTTAATTTCACGCATTGCCAAAAGTGTATTTTGCGCTTGCGCTTGTTCTGCGCCAACTGTCAAAGTTAAACAATCAATAATCAAGTCTTGTTCTTTAAGTCCAAATTTCTTTGCCGTTTCAACAATTCTTTTTGCAATTTCAAGTCGTTTTTCAACAGTCTTTGGAACGCCGTTTCTGTCAAGCGTAAGCCCTACGACCAATGCGCCGTATTTTTTTGCCAACGGAAAAATTCTTTCCATAATTTCTTTATCGCCATTGACAGAATTTACAATAGCCTTCCCGTTGACATATCTCAAACCTGCTTCGACAGCATTGAAGTCAGAACTGTCAATTTGAAGTGGGCAATCTTGAACTGCTTGAACGCTTTTGACTGCAAGCGTAACCATTTCGGCTTCGTTTATATTTGGAATACCCATATTTATATCCAAAATATCCGCGCCAGCTTGTGTCTGTTCAACTGCTTGTTGTTGAAAATAAGACGTATCTTTGTCGGCAATAGCTTTCTTCATAATTGCTTTGCCTGTTGGGTTTATTCTTTCTCCAATAATTTTTGGACTGTTAAGTTCAACACATTTTGTTCCGCTTGCAACCCAAACTTTATTTTTCTTTGAAACTTCAATCGGCTTAACGTCTTCCAATTTTTTTGCTAATTTTGATATGTATTCATCAGTTGTTCCGCAACAGCCACCTAATATTGAAACGCCTCTTTTTGCAAATTCAGCCATATCATTTGCAAACTCAACCGCTCCAACGTTAAAAGCGGATACGCCGTTGCGAATTATTGGCAAACCAGCATTTGGTTTTACAACAACTGGCAATGACGATGCCTCAAGCAATCTATCAACAACATTTTTCAACTGCTTTGGGCCAAGCGAACAATTAAGCCCCAAGGCATCAACTTGCATGCCTTCCATTGTTGCAATCATAGCCTCAACTGGGCAACCTGCAAACGTTCTGCCGTTTTCGTCAAAACTCATTGTAACCATAAGGGGTTTGTCAGTGTTTTCTTTTACCGCCAAAACTCCCGCTTTAAGCTCATATAAGTCGCTCATAGTTTCAATGACAAACAAGTCAACATCATCTTTTACAAGCAAAACTTGTTCCTTAAAAGCGTCATAAACTTGGTCGAAAGTCACATCGCCTAGTGGTTCAACCAATTCCCCTATACTGCCCATATCGTAGGCTATAAGCCCCTTTTTGACATTGTTAACTGCCGTTTTGGCGCATTGAACACCTTTTTCAATTGCCAAACGATATGGATAATCTTTCAATTTGAAGCGGTTTGCTCCAAACGTATTTGTGTAAATTATATCTGCCCCTGCTTTCAAATATTTGGTATGAATTTCAACAATAGTTTCAGGTGACGTTATATTCAACATCTCGGGTTTTTCACCGATTTTCAAACCTGCATTGATGAGCATTGTGCCCATTGCGCCGTCCAAAATTACGATTTTTTCTTTAATTATTTGGTTAAAACTCTTTGTCATATTTCCACCTTGTTACATTCTACCTCGCATTTTCCTTTAAGCGAGCAATTCATACACGTATCACTTAACACTTGCTTTACTGACGATATTCCTATAAAAGCCGTTATTGATTTCAATGGCACCATCAAATTTGATTTGTTAGTCTTTATACCTATCAACTTGTCCGCTTGCAGTTTTTCAATTATTTCACTTTGCATATTAAGTGACAAATCACCGTAGCCAACGCTGTATGACATAGTAAGATATTTGTCAGAATAATTTTTTTTAATTTCCTTTTTCAAATCTTGACTGACAGCCTCTGTAAGCACACTTGCGCAAGCGTCGAAAACTGCGCTTCTTAGTACGTCACTTTGTTGATAAAATGAAATTTTTTTGTCTATCATAGCGCCCAAAGTAACCGCAATAACAGCAATCTTGTCGCAATCAATAAAAAATTTGTTGACGTCTTTGCTCACCAACTTAATGTCCAATTCTTCAAGATAATAAAAGCCGTCCACCTTAGTCACATTTGTAACAACACACATTCGCTTTGGCATAGCAACTTGCAAAACTTCTTCTTTTACACTTTCAAATAAAGCGCAAAACTCATCGTTAAGTTTTTTTACACCTAAATACTTTTGGACTTTTTCTATTGGAATTTCCAAATCAAAATTACTCAAAGCGTCAGCAATCCTTTTATAGCATCATTGATTTTTATTGCAACTTTTGGGTTGTTCATTGTGTAAAGGTGAATGCCGTTTATGTCTGCGGACAGCAATTCAACAATCTGTTCAATCGAGTACGCAATTCCCGCATCAAACATAGCTTGGTCGTTGTGTCCGTATCGAGAAATCAATTTTGTAAGCCTTGACGGAAGCGTTGCCCCTGACAAAGAAATAATTTTTTCAATTTGACGTGAGTTTGTGACAGGCATAATTCCCGCTTCAACAGGCACGTCAATTCCTGCAACGTCAATCAAGTCACGAAATCTGTAAAATTCCTCATTTTCAAAAAACATTTGAGTTATAAGTTGTGATGCTCCCGCCTCAACCTTATGTTTCAGGTTTTTAATGTCTTCCTTTTGTGTTGGGCTTTCTGCGTGACCAGCAGGATAGCAAGCGGCAAGAACGTTAAAGTCATCACCATATCCGTTTTTTATGTATTCTATAAGATCTGACGCATACTTAAAATCTCCATCTTCCGTTACGTTTTGGTTTTTATCTCCCCTAAGCGCAAGAATATTATTGATACCCAAAGTCTTCAACTCGGCAAGCAAAAAATCAACCTCTTTTTTTTTTGCGCCCACACAAGTTAAGTGCGCAACAGGCTCTGTTTTCTTGTGTTTTTTCACCATTTCACAAAGTTCAACTGTTCGGTTGTCTTTAACGCTGCCTCCAGCTCCGTACGTTACAGATATAAAATCTGGTTTAAGCTCGCAAAGTTTGTCTACTACGTTGCTTACCGCATCAAAACTAACCGACTGTTTTGGTGGAAATATTTCAAATGAAAACAAATGATTTTTATTTTTATATAATTCTGCTAAATTCATAATCTCTCTCCATTTAACTAAGTTTAGCATTTTACTTATATTTTTTCAACAAAACTAAAAACTTTGCTCTATTTTTACAGTTTACGTCACGCAAATACTTTTCTAAGACGTTATTATATGTTAAAATAGCCGTTGCGAGGTAAAAATGAGTATTCTTACTGTCAACAAATTAACACATTCCTACGACGGCAAAACTTTGTTTGAGGACGCCAGTTTTCAAGTTAACAACAAAGAGCATATTGGCATTGTAGGTTTTAACGGAGCAGGCAAATCAACGTTTGTCAACATCATTGCAGGTAAACTTTCACAAGATGAAGGTGAAGTTTTGTGGCAAGGTGGAACACGTTTCGGCTATCTTGACCAGCACGCAGACATAGACCGTAACCAAACTGTTATGGACTATTTGTTGTTGTCTTTCGACCACCTTAAACAAATGGAAGAAAGAATGAACCAACTTTATGAAGATATGGCGACAATGGAAGATATGGATGAAATTGAGAAAGCCGTAAATATAACTGCATCAATTCAAGAACATTTGACTGACTCTGGATATTATGAAGCCGAATCAACCGTAAAAAAAGTTGCAAACGGTCTTGGTTTGAACAATATCGGCTATGAAAACAGAATTTCTACTCTGAGTGGCGGACAACGCGCCAAGGTTATGCTTGCAAAACTACTTATTGACGACTACGACATAATTATGCTTGACGAGCCAACAAACTTTTTGGACCTTGAACACGTTGAATGGCTTGCGAAATATCTTGAAACGTATCAAGGCACGTTTTTGCTTGTCTCGCACGACATAGCGTTTTTGAACCGTGTAACAAATTTTATTTTAAGCATAGAAAACCACGAAATAAAGAAATATGCGGGCAATTATGACGCATTTTTAGTTGCGCACGAAAATAATCAAAAACAATATGAAGAAGCATACATACGCCAACAGCGTGACATCAAAAAGATGGAAGACTACATTGCCAAAAACAAAGCGCGCGCTGCAACAGCTGGTATGGCAAACAGCCGAAAAAAAATGCTTGACAGAATTGACGTAATGGCAAAACCCGTAACTGTCTTACCCTCAGAATTTAGTTTTCAATGCGACTCACTTGTCACAAAAGATATGTTGGACGTAAACAACTTGGAAATAGGCTATGGTTCTGCCCTACTTCCCCCTTTGAATATGCACATTGGTGGGAACGACAAAATTTGGGTTAGAGGCACAAACGGAATTGGTAAAACTACGTTTGTCAAAACGCTTATGCGTGTACTCCCAAAAATTAGCGGACGTTTTGTGTTCAACATAAATTCAAAAATAGGTTATTTGGAACAAGATTTTGCTTTTAGCAACTTATACGGTTCAGCTAGCGACTTCATAAGTGAAGTTTATCCAAAAATGTCACAAAAAGAAATACGTTCACTTCTGGCAAGCGTTGGACTAAAAGGAGAACTTGCCACAAAAGCGTTACAAAATCTTTCTGGTGGAGAACAAGTCCGTGCCAAAATTGCTGCATTGGAGAAAAAAACAACAAACATTTTGATTTTGGACGAACCAACAAACCACTTGGACGTTGCAGCAAAAGCCGAACTATTGAAAGCTCTTAAAGCATATGAAGGGGCAATAATTTTGGTATCGCACGAAATTGATTTTGCATCTGAGCTTTGCAACAAAGTCTTTGACGTAAAAGAATGATAAATTGTGTTTGCTTAACCAAAAAACAATAATATTTAGTTTGTATAACCAAATGAAAAAACCGTCAAAAGACGGTTTTTTATTTTCTTTCTTGTTATTTTTTTATACTTTAATTTTCAAATTCAACTAATTTTTTATTTTGATTAGCGTTACTTTTATTTCTTAATTTTTGTTACAAGATTTTAATATACGTCTGTTTATTGCGTATATTTCAACTATTTAGCATATTTATAGTCATCTATTTTTGCATACAAAATTTATCTGTTTTGCATACAAAATTCACTCAGTCTCTTTTTCCAACACCAAGATATACCGTAAAAATAAATTTGATAACTTTGTTTATAATTTCATTTATTTCATCTTTGGTCATATGGTAAATAGGTGTCGAGTAATACTCAGTTGTTACAAGTCCTCTTATGCCATAATAACAAGTCATTGCCATTCCTGCGATTTCTCTTGGTGAAAAATGTGCCTGTGCGCCTGTTGTTTCAGAAAGATATTCTGCACACTTCAAAAGAATATTGTATATTCCCTCTGTGTGGCTACGCATAAGTTGCGCTTCTTCCTTAAATTCTTCATAGTGAAACAAGTCTGACATCAAGTTTGCTTCATTAAACTCAAAAAGGCGGTTTATGTTTGTATCAATCAACTGTCTAATCAGTTCCAAAGAAAGCTCTTTGCCTTCGGCTATTGCAAAATTCATTTTGAAAAGTTGTTCAGCGTAATCTCTAATTACCGCCTTAAACAAATCTGCTTTAGTTTTATAGTAATAATAAAGCGGACCACGAGAAACTCCCGCATCATTTGCAATGTCAAGCATTTTTGTGTTTGCATAATGTTTTTCGCTGAAAATTTTGGTTGCCGACTTAATGATTTTGCTTTTTACTTCTTCTGTATCTGGTTCTGAATCATTATTTTTCTTCAAAACAAACTTTTCTTTTGACACAGAAACAATGTTATCCATAACAAGTGGCAAATTTTCTTGTTTTATGTAATCCTTTATTGCTTGCCAACGTGTTTCATCTCTTACAATTTCGACAAAATCTTGCCCTTTCCAAGTCAAATCACAAACTCTATCCTTAGGCAAATAAACAGCAACAAACCCCGCTTGACTTAAAGTTTTTGCCACAGAATCAATCTTCTCATCACCGTTTATCTTTATGCCATCTTCCGACGTTTCCAAAGATAAAAGCATTTCTCTTATTTTTTCAAAGTCTCTTTTCATAAGTTTCCCTCACTAAACAATAAAATTATATCTTTTTTTACTTGTTCCGTCAATGAAATGACAATATCAATAACCAGTTATCAAAAATTAGTTCCAACAAAAAAAAGCAGATTTTCATCTGCTTTTTCTTTTAATTTCTTTTCTTTAATTTTTCAATCAAATTTTAATTGCCTTTGACAGTATCTTTTATGCGTCTAGCTGTTGCGCGTGATACTCTCTTTATTATGTTTGGTGCCATTTTAACAGGTAACAACTCAAACTTTGTGCCGTGACCGTCATATTTCTTAGTTAGGCTTATTGCGTCAAATTTACATTTTGTTACGCACATTCCACAACCAACGCATTGGAGTTGGTCAACTTGAACAGCACCACAACCTAAACATCTTTCAGTTTCTTTTTTGAGCTGTTCTTCTGTGAAAGTTGCCCTAGTATCTTTGAAACTCTTTTCATTTTCAGCTTTATGTAGCGGTCTTTGACGTTGTGTGTTGTCATACCCCTCAATTATTGCATTTTCCTTATTAAGTTCTCGATAAATTCTACGGTCGCGTCCCAATGTCAACGATTGTCCTTCGTGAACGTATCTATGAATTGAAATCGCGCCTTCTTTACCTGCCGCAATAGCATTGATAGCAAAATTAGGGCCTGTATAGACGTCACCGCCAACAAAAATATCCTTTTCGTCAGTTTGGTAAGTAAACGAGTCTGCAACTATTGTATTGTTACGATTCAACTTTACAGCAGAGCCTTCAAGCAATGTACCCAAATCAATAGATTGACCAACAGACAGCAAAACTGCGTCAGTTTCAACCGTTTTGGTTTGTTTTTCATCGTATTTAGGAGCAAATTTTCCGTTTTCATCAAATACAGATACGCATTTTTTGAAGATTACTGCTTTGACCTTTCCATTTTCTGCTACAATTTCAACAGGTCCCCAGCCATTGTTTATAATAATTTGCTCATTTTCAGCTTCTTCAATTTCTTCTGGCAAAGCTGGCATTTCACTTCTTTGTTCCAAAGAGAACATATCAACAGTTTTTGCACCTACACGGCTTGCCGTTCTTGCAACGTCAATGGCAACGTTTCCACCGCCTATTACAACAACTTTTCCTGAAAGTTTTATATCCTTGCCCAAATTTACGTCACGCAAGAAATCTACACCTGCAACAACTCCCGTTGCATCTTCTCCTTTCAAACCGAGTTTTCTTCCCTTTTGCGCTCCAATTGCAATGTAGAAAGCATTGTAGCCCTGTTCTCTGAGTTGTTTTAGCGTAATATCTTTGCCAACCTCAACACCAGTTTTGAATTCAACACCAAGTTGTTTAAGCACGTCAATTTCTGCGTTTACAACCTCTTTCTCCAAACGGAAAGAAGGAATACCCAAAGTCAACATGCCTCCAAGTTTTTCTTCTTTTTCAAAAACTGTAACGCTGTAATTATCCAAAGCCAAATAGTATGCGCAAGAAAGTCCCGCTGGACCTGCACCAACAATAGCAACTTTTTTGTCACTAAAATCGTTGCGTTTTTGTGGTATGAAACGTGTTTTTGCATCCAAATCTTTGTCTGCTATAAACTTTTTGATTTCATCAATAGCAATAGGTTGGTCAACCCCTGCTCGTGTGCAAGCATCTTCGCATTTATGCGGACAAATTCTTCCGCATACAGCTGGCAACGGGTTCTCTTTTTTGATAAGTTCAAGAGCTTCGGTATATTTGCTTTGCGATGCCAATTTTATATAACCTTGCACGGCAATGTGAGCTGGGCAAGCAGTTTTACAAGGAGCTGTTCCGCTTTCAACAGTATCTTCTCTGTTTTCTCTGTAATCATAGTTATATTCAGATTTCTTGAAAAATCTATCGCGTGTCGTTTCAACCGACTTTAATTCTATCGGAGTTTTAGAACAAAGTTTTTGTCCAAGTTTTAAGGCATTTGCAGGGCAATTTTCGACGCATTGTCCGCAAGCTACACACTTGTCTTTGTCCACTTGCGACACATAGTTTGACCTTATCATATCAGGTGAATTGAACAATAATGCATTTCTTAATGAGTAACAAGAACAAGCACAGCAGTTGCATATTGCGTGAGTTTGACCGTCGCCGTCAATGTTCGGAATTTGGTGCATAAGTCCATTGTCTTCTGCTTTTCTTATGATTGCTTCGGCTTCTTCACGCGTAATTTGACGCGCTTTTCCCGCACGAATATAATATTCTGCGCCAGTACCCATTTGAATGCAAATATCCTTTTCAAGGTGTCCACAACCTTCACCCAAAATCCTTCTTGAACGACGGCAAGAGCAATCGGCAACGGCAAATATTGTGTGTCTGTCCATAAGTTTTGAAATTTCTTCAAAATCGGCTACCTTAGAATTTCCATCAAGCGCCCGTTGAATTGGGACAACTCTCATTGGTCCGAGGCCAACTGGCATAAATGGAGCAAGCAAACCCGCACGAAGTCTTGCATATTCTTCAAATGCTTTTGCAATTTCGGGGTGTTTTTCACAAAGTTCCTTGTTCCCAACCATTTTTTCCATAACGCCAGGAACGTATACCGTGAGTTCGTAAACAAGAGTTCCGTCCAAAGTATAGCAAACACATGCACCTATTTTTGCAAGTTCGTCAGCCAAACGAGCTGTTTCTTCAACAGATTTTTTACATTTTGAGGCAATTTCCTCAACCGTGTGAGGCTTTCTTAATTCCATTGCCAAACCAACCTCAGCTTGTTGGTCGGTTACGCAGCAAGCAAGCACGTAGTATTCGGGAGCTTTTTCATCAAGTTTTATCATCAATGCTGTGGCTCCGCAAATCTTTTTAGCAAGTTGCATAATTTTTTTTCTTACTGCCATAATTTCTCCTTTTAATTAACTTTATAAATTTTATTTATCCTCATCAGAAACGTCCGTCGTATTTTTTTCGTCAGTTTCAATGATGATATTTTCAACTCTTTCGCCTTGATTTTGAATTGTCAAATTCAAATTTTCATTTTCTGTAATTTCAGTTGCCAAACTTTGACTGTTTTCAACATTTGCAGCCGCTTCTCTAAGTTCCAACTCTTTTACGATTTCAGCATATTTTTTGTCGTCGAGAATATATTTCTTTTTATATATTAACATAGCAATAGCCATAAATATAGCTGGAATTAAACACATACAGACCAATATAATAATTTTCTGTTCACTTGGTACATTAGATATAATTCCGCCGATTTGCGCTATTTTATCATCGCCGCCAATCAGGTTTTTAGCCGCATCGTTTTCCAACGCTGAAATTTTGTTTGTGACATTCAAAACGCCCGCAACAATAAACACGATAGTAACAAGACCTTGTTGCAACGCACTCGAAAGTTTTGCTGTAAATGGACGAATAGAAAAGATTAAGCCTTCATCGCGGTTTCCCGTTTTATACTCGTTATATTCAACCGTATTAGCCATAGATATGACCATAATCATATAAAAACCTTGTCCGTATCCAACAATTCCATTTGCTATTGCCATTGCGACAAATTTTCCGTACCACAGACCAGTTTTAGGCGCGCCTGTTGGAATAACCAACCCAAAAAGCATCATCAAAATATATCCTAATATGATGGCAAACCCCGTTGAATAAAGCAGTTTAGTCCTAGAGAATTTTTTGGATAGCCACGGATAAAAAAGCATAAACAAAACGTTGATGACGGCAAACAGAACTCCAAACAATGTCAAAAGCAAGCCATTATATCCAAACTCAAAATATATGTACGTCATACTAAGTCCGCCCGAAACAACACCTGTGCCAAGGCTAAACATAATCATAATCAACGCGCTCCACATAAGTTGGTCGTTTTTGAAAATAATTTTGAACATTTCTTTAAGTGTCATTGCCTTTTTCTTTATAAACTTTTCAGGCAACGGTTTTTCTTTTACTCCAATAATTGTAAAAAGTTGAAAAGCAATCATTAAAACTACTGCTGCAATAGAAACAAACATATATCCGTCAACTGCGCTACCGTTTATTGCAAACTGTCCCGTTGTAAGCGCAGGTACAATAATACCCACAAGTCCGCCACCTGCTCCAGCCACAAGGTTTGCAAGCGATGTCAACTTGCTTCTGTCGTGTTCATTTTTTGTGAGCGACGGCATCATTCCCCAATATGAAATGTCATTCATTGTAAAAGTTATGCTAAACATAAAATATAAAAACGCAAGAAGCCCAATAAATGCTCCGCCTTGCAAACTGTTTGAGAAAACTGCAATTATAACTGCGCCCGTCAAAATTGCGCCAGCAAGTTGCCAAGGCTTAAATTTTCCCCACTTGGAATGAGTGTTTTCAACAATTCCGCCCATAATCGGGTCGTTGAAAGCATCAAACAACCGTGCCGCAATTATTATAAATGTAATTGATGCAAATTGCGCGTCGGTAAGTTGTTTTGTAAATAAAATGTAGTTGAGCAACTGAAATGCAAACAATCCGTAAACGAAATCTCTGCCAAAAGTTCCCAAAGAAAACATAAGTAAATTTCGTGTAGAAAGTTTATCTTGCGATGCTGCCACCTGTGAATTGCAATTATCAAAGCCAATAGAATTTGAATTTTTCCTCATAATAACTCCCACGGCGAATAGTTTAACATATTCAGCACTCTTTTTCCATACTAATTTGAAAATAGTTTATCAAGTAAACAGAATAACAAAAAAACGCCGTCAAACGACGGCGTTTTATATCGTAATTTTTTGAATTACATCATTTTGCTTAATATTGTTGCCATTTCATAAAGTTTTGTATCAAATGGTTTTTTGGTTCTCAATGCTTCTGAAACACTCATATCAAAAATTTCTCCGCCTTTTACACCAACAACTCTGCCACTTTGTGAGCAATCAATGAGGTCAACTGCACGCAGTGCCATTCTTGCTGCCAAAACTCTGTCTGACATTGTTGGAATTCCACCTCTTTGCATATAGCTCAAAGCAACTGTATTTACTGTTCTGCCAGTTGCGTCGGCGACCTTTTTCATAAGTTCGTCTTTGATTTCTTTTACGCCCTCTGCCATAACTATAATTGTTGAGGGCTTGCCTTTGTCAATTCCGTCTTTAACACTAGCCGCAATCGCGTCAATATCAATCGGACGTTCAGGAATTAAGCAATATTCTGCACCACCAGCAACAGCTGCATAAAGTGCAATATCTCCGCAATCTCTGCCCATTACTTCAAGCACCATAATTCTGTCGTGAGATGTGATTGTGTCACGGAGTTTCAGCATTGCGTCAAGCACGGTATTGCAAGCGGTGTCAAAACCTATGGTATAATCTGTAAAGCCCATATCGTTGTCGATTGTTGCAGGGATACCAATTACGTTCAAACCCGTATATTTATGTAAGTCATCGATGCCGTGGAAAGTGCCATCGCCGCCAATTGCAACCAAATTCGTAATGCCCTTGTTAAGCAAATTATCGGCAGCCGCTTTCAATATTTCCACTTCTTTGAAGTCTTTGCTACGTCCTGATTTCAACCAAGTGCCACCTGCGTGAACGGTATTTGAAACAGAAGTATATTGCATTTGGAAAATTTCGTCGTTCATCAAACCTAAATAGCCGTGTTTAACGCCGTACACTTCATACCCTTGTTTGAAAGCGTAACGAGCAGTAGCTCTGATGCAAGCATTCATACCTGACGCATCTCCGCCACTTGTTAAGATTGCAAGTCTTTTAGGTTGGTCACTCTTCTTATTCGCCATAACACACCTCTTTATCTATAATCAATGGAATTTTATCATAATGATTGTTGGAATGCAACAAATTTAATTCAAAAGTTAATTATTTCTTTGTTTTTTTACAAATTTTACTTTGTTTTCTCCAACAATATATTTTAACCGCCTTATCAGTTCTTCATCGACATTGACCCTCGTACTCAATTCTTTAAGGCAAAATTTGCCGTCGATTTTGATTTGCGCTTGACACGGAACGTTGCCTTCAAACAACGCCAAAGTGCTGTTTATAAGTTTGATGTCCAAAGGATTTTCAACAAGCACGTAAAGAACTCCGTTGCAAGCAGTTTTTTCTTCTTCCTTCTTTTTCCATAATTCGACTTTGTCAACAGAAATTTTAGGTTCGGATTCATCACGTAAGTCAATGCGTCCATACACTTTCAACGGGCTGTCCGCTTCAAGTAATTCCCCATATTTTTCGTAACTTTTGGGATACATAGAAAACGAGACCGCGCCCAATTTATCTTCCAAAATTCCTACTGCAAACTTTTGGTTTTTTGCCGTATTCTTCTTTTCAAAAGCAGCAACTATGCACCCAAAGTTGACGTTTTTGTTTGCAAGTGAAAAATCAACAACTGCAACAGCCTCTCCGTTTTCGTCGTTTTCTTCAACCATAAGCATTCCCGTGTCAAAATTAAATCCGTTGTTTGTGTCGGGATATTCGTCCAAAGGGTGACCTGATACGTACATTCCAAGCACTTCTTTTTCGCCTTTCAGAATTTGTGCTTTGTCATATTCTTTAAGTTCGGTGTATTGAATTTCGACTTCTTCAAGCAAATCGTCAAACAATGAAAGTTGCCCTGTCAATTTGTTTTTCTTGTCAAACATAACCGTGTCCATAATCTGCTCATAAGACGCCATAAGTGTCGACCTAGTTTTGCCAAACGCGTCGAATGCGCCACCCTTGATTAGGCTTTCAATCATACGTTTGTTAACTTGCCCCGCGCACCTCTCAATAAAATCTCGTATGTCTTTGAAGTCACCGTTTTTGCGTTCTTCCAAAACGTATTCCATAGCTTGTTCGCCCACGTTCTTTATACCCATAAGTCCATAACGTACGTTATCCTTTTCAATAGAAAAGAATTTTTGTGAGCGGTTTATATCGGGTGCAAGAATTTTTATGCCCGTTCTTTTAAGATAGTTTATATAGTGTTTTGTTTCATCCGCATTAGTAATACGGTTGTTTATTACCGCCGTAATATAGTGAATAGGATAATGGCACTTCAAATAAGCTGTTTGGTAAGACAAATACGCATAAGCCGCAGCGTGTGATTTGTTAAACGCATAACTCGCAAATTTTAAGATTTGATTAAACAAATTTCTTGCAATTTCTTCGCTGACGCCGTTTGCAACCGCACCAGGTACTTGTTTTTTTGTTTTATCACCGTCAAGCACACCGCCAAAAAGGAAAATTTCCTCTTGTTTTTTCAGCTTTTGCAAGTCTTTTTTGGCAATTCCTCTTCTCATAATGTCTGCGCCGCCAAACGAATAACCAGCAACTTTTTGCGCAATTTGCATAACTTGCTCTTGATAAACAATACAACCGTACGTAACTTCCAAAACCTCTTTCAAAAGTGGGTGCGCATATACAACTTTGTCGGGGTGCTTTTTCCCTTCCAAAAAGTCGTCCAAGAACTGCATAGGACCAGGACGATACATAGAAATTCCTGCCATAACGTCTTCCAAAGTTTCAGGTTGCAGTTGCGCCATAAACTTTTTCATTCCGCCGCCTTCCAACTGAAATACGGCTTCGCAATCACCCGAGGCAAGCAAAGCGTAAACTTCTTTGTCTTCATATCCAAGTTTGTGGAAATCTATGTCTTCTCCCTTATCTTGTTTGATGTACTTTATGGCTTCTGAAATATCAGTCAATGTTTTCAATCCCAAAAAGTCCATTTTAAGAAGTCCTAAACGCTCAACAATTACCTTGTCAAATTGCGTTGTTATGTCTTGACCGTTTCGTGACAGGGCAACGTGTTCAACAATAGGCTCACCACAAATTACAACGCCAGCGGCGTGCATAGAAGTCTGTCGTGGCATACCTTCCATTTTCATAGCAGTATCAATAATTTTTTTGGCTGTTGTGTTTTCGTTATAAATTTTGGCAAAATCTTCGCTGTAAAAATCTGTACCCTCTGTAATAACCTGTTTCAAAAGCACTTTCCCAACGGGAATTTCTTTTACCCACTTTGCAGCTTCGTTATAGGGTACGTCGTAAACTCTTGCAACGTCCTTAACAACTGCCTTTGCACTCATTGTCGAGTATGCAATAATCTGCGAAACATTCTCTTTTCCGTATTTTTGGACACAGTATTCAATAATTTCAGGGCGACGCACAAAACAAAAGTCTATGTCAAAGTCAGGCATAGATACACGCTCAGCAGACAAAAATCTTTCAAAAAGCAAATTGTATCTTAAAGGGTCAACGTCGGTAATTCCAATCGAATAAGCAACAATACTTCCGACTCCGCTGCCACGCCCAGGTCCAACAGGAATACCTTTATTTTGCGCCGCATTCACATAGTCCCAGACAATAAGAAAATAATCGTTAAAACCGCATTGGTCGATAACTGACAATTCATAGTTCAAACGCTTTTCAATTTGTTCGGTGATAACGGGATAGCGCCCCTTAATTCTTTCCCAAGCTAAATCGTGGAGATATTCACCAGTAGTTCTTCCGTTCATATCGTCATTGGTGTATCTCGGAATAAAAGTGGTTGAAGCGTCAACAACAAAATAATCTCCATCTACCTTGTCGGCAATTTCCCTTGTACTTTCCATCGCTTCGGGACACCAACCAAAAAGCTCGGTCATCTCATCTTCAGATTTCAAATAAAAATTATCGTTGGAAAAACGCGCAGCGTTGATTTCATTTTTCTTGCATTGAAGGTTAACGCACATCATCGTATCTTGAATGTCCGCATCTTCCTTTTCAATGTAGTGAACATCGTTTGTTGCAACAAGTTTGACGCCGATTTCTTTTGCAATTCTCACAAGTTGGTTTGTAACAATTTTATCTTCTGGCAAATTGTGGTCTTGTAATTCAATATAAAAATCTCCCTCGTCAAAAAGTGATTTTAGTTCAAGTGCGTGCGCTTTTGCGCCTTCATAATCTCCGTGCAAAATCAATTGCGGAATTTTGTTTGCAAGACAAGCAGAACAACATATCAAACCCTCTGCGTGATTTTTAAGCAATTCCAAGTCGATACGCGGTTTCATATAAAAGCCGTCAACAAACGCTTTTGAACTTAAAAACATCAAATTTTTATATCCTACTTCATTTTTGGCAAGCAAAACTAAGTGGTATCTTTGTTTAAGTACGTCGGCAGTTTTAAGGTACATATCGTCCGCATAGTAAAACTCCTGACCGACAATAGGCTTAATTCCTGCTTTTCGCAATGTCGAAACGAATGTATGTACGCCATACATATTGCCGTGGTCGGTGATTGCGCAAGCATTCATACCCCTTGCCTTCAATGCATCTGCAAGAGGTGCGATTGACAAAGGTTTGTTTGGATTGTCTTCCGAGATTTCTTGTTTTGCAAGCTGACAAGCTCCGTCCAACAAGCTATATTCCGTGTGTAAATGTAAGTGAACAAAATTCGCCATTGTTTTTCCTTTTGTTAAATATTATGATGTCAATTTTATTATATAATTTGTCACAACTAAGACTTTATCATACAAAAATTGATATATTAGGTACCGTTATTGTCATTTTTGCATACTTATTTATGTTTACAATTTTTCTATCCGCTAAAAAATCTGAGATTATTCTTGCTCAGAAATTTCAACAAGTTTTCTAAGTCTATGGTTTAAGCAACTTTTTGAAACGCCCAAAATATCTGCCAACTCGCTTAGTGACGCTTGAGGATATTCCATTCTTGCCCTTGCGGTTTCAAGCAACACAGGCGATAAGTTTTCAAGCCCAACTTCTTCCTCAATAGTTCCGATTGCCAAAAGTTGTTTTGATGCTGCAGTAAAAGTTTTATCCAAGTTAGCCGCTTCGCAAATTGACGCTCTATTGATGCTGTTTGCGGTTTCTCTTTCATCGATTATATTTTGAAGTTGCAACACGCATTCATTCAGCTCCATAAAAGCCAGAATTTTGAGGACGTCATCTTTGTCTTTTATATAAGCAAGATAATATGCACCCCACTCGCTAACCTTTGAGTTTATAGCCATTGATTGCATAACTTCGCTTACACTTTCTGCCATACATTCGTCCTCAAACTTAAACTCAAAATGATAGCCGTCCTTTTTTTTGTCGTTTGTGTCTATTGACGGAACGTACACTGCTCCACCACCCAAATATAGCCCCTTAAAATAATTTTGAAGCAAATTTTTCTTGCCTGAAAATCCTTTTGGAACACCTGAAATAAATGAATTCAAGCCTTCTGCGTCTTCTGTCATTAGGCACAAATCAACAAGAGTTTCCTTGCATATTCCTTGTGGCACGGCAACTTTGTAAACGTCATTTCCTTTTTTAACTCCGCTTTTTGCTTTTTCAACCGACACTTCAAATTCAGCGGGATATATTTGTTTGAGCATTCCAATTACGGCTCGTGCTTCGGTGTGGTCGCTTAGCGCAATTTCCAAGTTCATTCGCTTTTTTGAAATGGTAATGCTCCCCGTAACTTTTGTCAAAGCAGACAAAAACGCCAATATTTCGGCTTTTTCACTCGGCAAATTGCCAAGTAATTCTTCAGTTGCAAGTTCCTTAAACTGTCTCATTTTTTCCTTATTTGTCTATTTTCAAAGTCATTTTATACAAACTGATTTTGAATGCGTTTGAATTTCTTTTCCGTTTATGCCATAAACTTTGTTTTTGTCAATGTTATATTTCTCAATAAAGGCTTCAATTTTCTCTAATTTTCCTACTTGTTTCGCCTTGTGCGCGTCAGAACCGACAACAAAATCTACGTCGGATTTTATTACGTTTTCAATTTCGCTTTTAAGTGCTTCGATATGTTTTTCATTCAATTCAACCAACACACCTTTATCTTTGGCTTTTTTGCACACTTCATAAACGTCAACAAGACACCTATGATTAAGATGACAAAGCGTGTCAACAGGATAATTTTCTAAAATTTTAAGATATATTTCTGTGTTTGATTTCCTTTGTTTTTCTCTTATTTTTTTAGGTCCCCAACCGTTAACCAACATAAACTTAAAAGTTGAAAGCCAAACTCTAGGCGACAAATAGCGGTGAAAACCTACGTTCAAAATTTGTGTTTTTTCAATTTGCGACGCCGTCATATCAAGTGTTCCATCACCAAGAATATTAGCCTCTATTCCGTGCAAAATTTTGATTGAATATTCTTGTTCGAGTTGCCTAATTTTACACTCTTGACGCAAAAATTTTTTATCCGTCATATATTTGATTATACTACAAAACCCGTGGTCTGTAACTGCCACACATTGAAGTCCTGCTTTCTTTGCGCAAAATATAACGTCTTTTAGCGGTGAAAAACCGTCGCTGTAATTTGTATGCGTGTGATAATCTGCTGTAATTAGCATTTTTTCTCCATTATGATTTTAATATTATTTATGTTCGTACACCTATATTTTTTTACTTTACAAGTTCAAATTCCCTTTCCAAGTTTATGCCGTACTTATATAAGCATACGCCCTCTGCAAGTTCTACCAAACTCAAAAAATCTGACGTTGTGGCATTTCCCGTGTTGATAAAAAAGTTGGCGTGTTTTTCGGATATTACAACTCCGCCAGTTTTCATACCTTTAAGCCCCGCCCTGTCCAAAAGTTGTCCAGCTGGCGACTGAGCGTTTTTGAATACACTTCCGCAACTTGCGCCCTTAGGTTGTCTTACGCTTCGTTGCTTCAAATAGAACTTTGAACGTTGAACAGATTGTTCCGTGTCCAAATTTTCCATTTTGAACTTTGCTTTCAAAACAATTCCTTTGACGCCTTTCCTATACGAAAAATCAATTTGTTCCAAGTCTAAGTCCCGCACTAAAGCCGTATATCCAAGTGGTGTGTTGAAAATTTCGGCAACAGTTACGCTTTGCAAAAAATCCTTAATTTCCTTATTGAATGCGCCCGCATTCATAGCCAATGCACCACCTACTGACGCAGGCACGCCTGACAAGAACTCTAATCCACCCAAATTATGCTCTCTCATTTTTTGTATGAGATGCGGCAACATAACTCCACAATCTGTTTCAACAATATTTCCTTCAATCGAAACATTATTCAGCCTTTGTGTACATACGACAGTTGATTCAATTTCTCCGTCATAGAACACCGTGTTTGAACCGCCGCCGAGAATATAGTATGCTCTTTTCTCCGTAGACAGCATTTCCAACAGTTTCAAAAACGCAGGTATGTCATACGGGAAATATGCGTTTTTTATAATTCCACCGCACTTTATGGTCGTAAGTTTTCTTGCGGATACGTTTGCAACATAGTCAAGTTGAGTTTCAAATATATTAAGCATATAAGATTATATGCTGTAAGCCTCGAAAATAACTAAATATTGGGGTTATTCATTCGATTTTTCAACAAGGTAAGCGCATCGCGTCCCATTTCTTTTAGGCGGTAATTTCTTGTTGCCGCTTCAATAACAACAGCCAAATTTCTGCCAGCAGATACGGGAATAATAAGTTTTGGCAACTGCTTCCCAAGAATGTCATAGGTGAGTTTTTCATCACCTAAGCGGTCGTAGGCTTTGCCTTGTTGCCACCTTTGCATTTCGATTACCAACTGTATTTTCTTTTGACAAAGTACGCTTCCAACACCGTACATCGCTTCAACGTCAATAAGCCCAACTCCGCGCAATTCCAAAAAGTTCTGAATTTTGTTGTGCGGATAACCGTAAATTTTGTTCTTTATACGTTTTGCCACAACCAAATCGTCAGCAACAAGCATCTGCCCTCTATGCACCAATTCCAACGCTGTTTCAGATTTTCCAATTCCGCTTTCGCCGACAAGCAGAACTCCAATGCCAGATATATCCAACAACTCGCCGTGAATGGTAACGCTTAACGCTAGCTCCTGCGAAAGATAGTTTGAAACGTCAACCTCGGCTTGTGACGTTGTCAAATCGGTATAAAACAACGGAATTTCGTGCTGCTTTGCAATTTTAACCATTTCCTCATTCGGAATAACTCCTTGCGTGTAAATAACACAAGGTAAATTCCTTGAAAACAGATTTTCGTACCTCGATAATCTTTCAGTTTCAGTCAAACTTTGTAAATACGAATGCTCGGCATTACCAAGCAGTTGCACTCGCGCATAGGGGAAATATCCGTCGTATCCAGTAAGCAAAAGCCCTGGACGGTTGGTAGTTTCTGTCGTAACAACCATATCCTTGTCAGGAATGCAAGCAACACCAAAATTCAATCTTTTGGCAAATTCCTGAGGATTTATGCTCAAAATTGTCTTAGTAAACTGTGTTTCTACCATTTGATTTTATCTCCTAGCTCCAAATATTATACAATAATTTTGTTTCAACTTCAACACAAAACACCAAGCGTATAATGCTAATTTTATGCAATATTCATAGTGTGTTTTGGTTCTTAAAACCAAAAATTATAGCCTTTTAATTATCATCACTTATTTGATTTAGTTGTCCAAGTAGTTTTTCCGCACTTGAAATTGAAAAACCTTCAACCTTTGCAATTTGCTCTACACTTGCAAATTTTACACCTTCAACAGAACCAAAAGCCTTTAATAAAGCCTTGCACTTCTTCTCACCAATTCCTGAAACGTTCAAAAGCGAGCTTTCGCTCAACCTCTTGTTCCTTAAATTACGGTGATATGTTATTGCAAATCTGTGCGCTTCGTCACGCACTCGTTGCAACAATTGAAGTCCAACGTTGTCTTTTTGCAAAATTACAGCTTGTTTTGGATTATCCCTCAAAAAAACTTCTTCTTCTCTCTCAGCAAGTGCAAGCATAGGTATGTCTTGATTTCCTGTTTCGTTTAATGCTTCAATGGCATAAGACAGTTGCCCTTTTCCGCCGTCAACCAAAATCAAATCTGGACGGCTAGAAAAACTTTCGTCCTGGTCGTTTAGACGCATAAGCCTTCTTATAATCACTTCTTTCATTGACGCAAAATCGTTGTTACCTTCAACCTTAACTTTGAATTTACGATAATGCGATTTTTTGCTCTCGCCCCGTTCAAATACAACCATACTCGCAACCTTATCCGTACCCGAAACGTGAGAAATGTCAAATGCTTCAATTCGTTTTGGCAACTGTGGCAAGTTTAAGGCTTGCGCAAGTTGCGCTACTGCGCCCGATGTTCTGATTTCACGTCTTTCTTCATTATCACCATACTTTTCCATAGCATCAAATGCGTTAGAATGAGCAAGTTCCAAAAGCTGTTTGCGAACGCCCTGTTTTGGCTCGATAATCCTCACCGTATGGTTGCTTAATAAATTTACAGCAGTTTCCAAGCTGTCAGAGTCAGACAACCCGTCTGCAATAATCTCGTTGCATAACGGTGCGTTTAGAGCGTAATATTGATAAAGATAGCTTCCCAAATCATCATCAGCGCACTTTGAAACGTTGTTTTCTCCACCAACAAGTTTGCCACCACGCACAATAAGCATACTGACAGAGCAAACAATTCCGTTTGTTTCAAATGCAAATATATCCAAATTGAAATCTTTTGGCAACGCGCTAACCTGCTTACGCACCAATTTGTCTAAAACCTGAAGTTTGTTGCGGTAATTAAGCGCAACTTCAAAATTTTCCGACTTTGCAAATTCCCTCATTTTTTGGTTTAAGATTTTTTCAACTTGCTTATCGTTGCCTTTCAAAAATGATATCACCTTTTCAATTTCGGCTTTATACTCGTTTTCGCTTATATTTCCGCTGCAAGGAGCAAGGCATCTGCCCAAGTGCATATTCAAACAGGGACGTGAGGGCTTTGATAAATCACGGTTGCAATCTCTAACTTGAAATGCTGTGTGAATTAAGTCGAATATATCTCGAATGTTAACCGATTGCATATAAGGTCCAAAATACTTTGCTCCGTCGTTTTTCAAACGCCTAACTAACTGTATTGTTGGATATTTCTCTTTAGTATCAATTCGCAAAAACGGATACGATTTGTCGTCTTTAAGCAAAATATTATATCGTGGCGTATGTTTTTTTATCAAATTGTTTTCAGTAACCAAAGCATCAACTTCACTCGCACAAATGATATACCTAAAATCCGCTATATGCTCAACCATTGCCATAACTTTAACGGTTTTGTTTGATGACACATAAAAATATTGACGAAGTCTTTTACGTAGGTTTTTTGCTTTGCCAACGTAAATAATTTCGCCGTCCTTGTCAAGCATAAGATAGACGCCAGGATTTTCTGGAACGTCTTTTAATTTCTGTTTGATATCCATACTTTATTATTATAACCCAATCAAAGTTTATAGTAAAGTAAGAGTTAAAATGAAGTCAATTTAGCAATGTTTTCCATAATAAACAACCTTCGACACTAATTTTTGTGGCTGTTGAAAACTTAAGATTATATGTAGCGGTTTTGAATTTTCAGATGGCTAATAACAACTGTTTAAGGTATTTTTTGAATTTGTGAATAAATTGACTTCAAAAGTTTCTTGAATTGTTTTGCATTTGCATAGAGCTTGACTGCAATGTTTTTGATGCTTTTCGATTTTTGAAAGCGTTGGCTTAAACGTTATATGCCAATAAAGGCGCGTTATTAAGCAACAAAATTTATGCTTGCCAACACACTTATACGCTGTGGTTGCAAAAACAGTTTTCTGCGGTTTCAGTATTGCTATCACCCGAACAAGGATCTCCGCAAAAGCACAAAGCGCAAAGTATGCCTAACATAACCGATGCCTCTGTTTTTGATATTTCGCCGTCTGCGAAAAATGTCAGCATAACTATCAATAAAAATAAAAACCAATTATTTTCAAACATACAGCTCCTTTGACTTTTTATCACAATATGCTTGATAAATCGACAAAGTTACAAATTTTTTTTTATTATTTTTGAGTTAATCTTTGATTATGGAAACAATGATTGATAAAGAAACCGAACAAACCGTTAAAGATTTTATACCGAAAAACTCAGTCCTTAGCACTCTTTCGGAATTTTTTTATGCTTGCAGCGATGCAACACGCGCAAAAATTATATGCGCGCTTGCAATTTCTGAAATGTGTGTGGGCGACCTAAGCAAAGTCCTGTCAATAAACCAAACAACTTGTTCTCATCAATTAAGGCTTTTGCGTTCTGCCGAAATCGTTGACCAAAGACGTGACGGCAAAGTCATATATTACAGCATAAAAAACCGTCAAATTGAAAACGTTATGCTCGCTGGCGTTGAGTTTTTGCAACTTTAATCTGGTATTTTTTTAACATAAAAAGCCGAATGCAGATTCGGCTAGTTTGTTTATGTTTTTTTTCTTACTTGTTTTGCTTAATTCTCTTATTTTCGACACAGACGGAAAATTACTTCTCACTTTCTATTTTTTCTTTTATTTTTTTTGTCTTCTTTTTCGGTGTCTTTTTGGTCTTCTGTTCCGTTTCTTTGACTTTCCTCATTTTTTGAGCCGTCAATGTCACTTACGTTTTGTGGTCTTTCGCTGTGCTTGCCGTCTTGACTTTCAATGCTCTTTTTTTCAAATATCGCTTCACTAAACGGGCTATCCCCTTCAAACGCATTCAAATCGTTTTCTTCATAAGCGTTTTCGTTTTCTTTTGAAACCTTTTCACGCGTACGCAAAACCTTGTCCATAATCGGCGACATTCTAATGAAAATGAATTGCATTGCAAAGTCCACTAAAACAAGAGCAACCGTGCCGACAACAGCTATAACCGCATAGTGAATATTCCCAATTATCGACGGGTCAATAAAAATTGTTCCGCATACGAAATACATAAGCGCCAATGCGCCGTTCATATACAAAATTTTAATTGGTAATGAAATGAAAATTTTGATTTTTTTGACGATGCAAATTGCAAGAAAAATTGACATTGGCCCAAAATAAGCAACATATCCAACGACGGTAAAAATGTCACCCGCAATCAAAAATCCTAAAACTGACGACACAATGTATGCGAATATAGCAGAAGAATAATATTTTTTGACAATAGGCGTCATCAAAGCGCACCCTGCTCCAATATAAAATGCCACCGTGCTAAAACGCACCAAAACAGATAAGCCTACAAACAGCAACGCAACTGCGGTTGATATTCCCGCAAGCGCAATTCGATATATGGCTTCTTGCCTGTCAATCTTAATTTTTTTCATAGTTTACCTAAAAAAGAGAGCGTAAAAGCTCTCTAAAAATGTTAACAACACGAAATCAAGTCGCCACCCATACATTCGCAACAACAGTCCGCGCACCATAATGTTTGACACGCCGCGCATAAGCCATCACCAGCAGTCGAGTTTTGGTTAGGTTGACTGTAAGAACGATTTGTTTGAGTGTAAGTAGTTTGAGTTTGCTCTTTTTGTGCGTTATTTTCAAATGGACGCGCTCCGTTGATTTTCTTTTTCAAGTTTTCCAAAGCACGCAAATACTTTTCGTTGCCTGGTTCAAGCTCCAACGCAATTTCAAGTTGTGATTTGCTATCGTTTAGCCAGCTTTTTTCATAGAAAATAATAGATTGAAAGTAGTGCCATTCTGCGTTTCTGTAAGAAATATTATCAAGAATACGCTGCGCTTCCTCGGGTTTTTTATCCTTTAATGCTTGCTTAACGTCATCAAAACTCGCGGGTTGTTCTGAAACAGTTGCGCCTTCGTGACTCAATTCCATAGCAACTTGATAGGCGTTGTCCAACTCCTCCAATCTTCTTGCGGCTTCTGCGCCCGCTTCGCCCTCATCAAAAACGTGCTGAGAAAAATATTCTCGCTTGGTTTTGTAAGCATCAAGTATTTCACTTTGTGATGAATTTTTGGCAATTCCTAAAACTACAAACGGGTCAGTTGGCATTTTGTTTCTCCTTTTAACAATCGCTCCATTTGTTTGAGCATACCAAGGTAAATAGTGTTTGAAAGTACGCCCTCACATAAAACGATTTTCATTTTGTTGTAACTTTCAACAATTCTGTTATAAGTTGAACGCAACAAAAACGAAAGTTCATCTTGATTATCGGCTAGATATGCGGTTTTATCCAAACATTGTCCAAAATTTAGCAATATCGGATTATATCGTTTATCCTTTGTATCCTTTTCAATGTCGTCAACAGCATCAAAAAGATATACAAGCCTACCTAAATTATATGTAAAAATGTCTATGTTGTCATCTGTTTTTATCAATTCACGCGTAATATCACGCATTAGTGACGCAAAACAATCTGCAACTTGGTCAATACTTTTGCATTGTTCCTTCTCAAATTTTGCTAAATCAGAAAAGCGTTGTTTCATCAATTTGTCAATTTGTGGCAAGTGCTTTGCCGCCTTTCGTTTTCTAAGATACAATCTCCACTTGATAGGCGCGCGATATTTTTTTCCGTCTTGTATGTCGTCTTCAACGTTATAATAAACAAGCAAAACGGATAAATCTGCAACTTTCATTGTGAGTTCGTCGGCGTCAACAACAGGTTTCTTTTTCCCAGTTATAAAACACCACTCTTTGCGAACTCCAACCATTGTGTCAGAAAGCGAATGTAACAAAGCGTTATAAAAAGTAGTATCGTAATTTGTGCAAAATCTAGTAATAGGCGACCCCGATTTGCCAAGAGCTTTGCATAAACCGCAATAAAACCCTTGAAAAACCGTAAAGTCTTTAATATACATATTGTCTTTATCGGGTATCACATATCCGAACATAGCGTTTCCTTTATGGATAGATTATAGCCTTGTCACCTTAAACAAACCTTAATTTACAATTTTTTATTATTTGTCAAACGAAACCAAACCGACTTTCTTCTTAACTTTTTTAAGTGTTCTTTGACCTAAACGGCTTGCCTTTTCTGCGCCTTGCTTCGCAAAGTCCGCCAAAATTGCTCTGTCGTCTAAATATCTTAAATAATTTTCTCTTATAGGCTTGAATTTGCTTGCAACTGCTTCACCTACTGCCAACTTAAAATTGCCATAGCCAACACCAGAAAATTCATTTTCCACTTGTTCTGTGGTTTTGTTTTCTATTGCGGCGTAAATTGTGATGAGGTTTGAAATGCCAGGTTTGTCATCACTCATAACAATTTCATTTTCGCTGTCAGTTACAGCACGTTTGAAACGTCTGACTATCGTTGCTTCATCGTCAATAATAGACACCGTCGCATTTTGGTCGGGGTCAGACTTCGACATTTTTGCTGTTGGGTCTTGAAGTGAACAAATTTTTGCGCCAGTTGCTGGAATGTATGGTTCTGGAATTGTAAATACGTTTCCGTAACGGTTGTTAAAGCGTGTTGCAATATCCCTCGTAAGTTCCAAATGTTGTTTTTGGTCAACTCCAACAGGCACCAAGTTTGAGTTGAAAAGCAAAATATCCGCCGCCATAAGCACAGGATAATCCATAAGTCCCATATTTATGTTATCGGCGTGTTTTGCGCTTTTATCTTTGTATTGCGTCATTCTTGACGCCTCGCCAACGTAAGTGTTGCAGTTCAATATCCATTGAAGTTCAGCGTGTTCGGGGACTTGTGACTGAAAATACATTATTGATTTTTCAGGGTCTAGTCCACACGCTAAAAACTGAGCAAAAAAGCTGAGGCTTGTCTGACGAAATTCCTGAGGTTCACGTCTTACGGTCAAAGCGTGTAAATCGGCAATAAAGAAAATGGAGTCAAAATCTGCCTGCATTTTCTCCCAATTACTGACTGCGCCCAAAAAATTGCCCAAAGTTATTGTACCTGTGGGCTGTATTCCGCTCAACATTATCTGTCTTTTTACGTTTTGATTTTCAATTTCCGACATAGTATCCTCTTACTTATTTTTCTTCTTTCAACACAAAGTCGAAAACGGCTTGTTTGGTTTCTGTTCTGTCAATGACAGTCAAATGTTTTTCTTTCTTTTCTTTGAGATAAAACAAAGACTCAGGACAATCTAAAGCAGTTGCAAGTTGAAGTTTCATAACAGCTTTGAAAGCATCCTTTTCTTCTCTACCGCTTATAGCCTTATATACGTCTTTTGCAAACTTATAAGGGCTTGCCGTTGAAACGATAACTGTCAACGTATCGTCATCTGTTTCAACAGAATATTCGTTATATACACTTGCGGCAACCGCCGTGTGCGTGTCAAAAACATAATCGTCTAAATCAAAGAAATTGTGAATTGCATCAGAGGTTTCTTCTTCATCAGCCCAACCCGACTCAAATATCTCACCTTTGATTTTTCCTAAGTCGATTTCAAACCTTCCTTTTGTTTTCAAGCCTTCATATAATGCGTTTACAGTTTTGTCATCTCTGCCATACATTTCATAAATCAACCTCTCCAAATTTGATGAAACCAAAATATCCATAGACGGCGACATTGTTTTGTAAAAGTCACGATTTACGTCATATACGCCCGTGTTGAAAAAATCTGTCAAAATGTTGTTTGCATTTGACGCAATAATCAATTTGTTGATTGGAAGCCCCATTCGATAAGCATAGTAGCCCGCCAAAATATTACCAAAGTTGCCAGTTGGAACAACAAAATTTATTTTGTCGCCAAAATTGATTTCTTCACTTGAAACCAAATCACAATAAGCTGATATATAATAGGCAATCTGTGGCGCAAGCCTTCCCCAGTTTATGGAGTTGGCAGACGACATTTCAATACCTTTTTCTTTCAATTTTTGGACTGTGTCAGCGTCGTTAAACAACTTTTTGACTGCTGTTTGAGCGTCGTCAAAATTGCCCCTAATTGCTGCCACGTGTACGTTTTCACCATCTTGCGTAACCATTTGTTTGCGTTGCAAATCACTTACGCCCGCATTTGGATAAAAAACGATAATTTCTGTGCCTTCAACGTCCTTAAAGCCTTCTAGCGCGGCCTTTCCCGTATCTCCGCTTGTTGCGACCAAGATAAGTGTTTTGTTTGTGTTGCCTTGTTTCTTTTTGCTTGCAACCATCAAATAAGGCAACAGCGTCAAAGCCATATCCTTAAAAGCACAAGTTGGTCCGTGCCATAATTCCATAACAAACAAACCATCTTCAACCTTAATCAAAGGACAGGGGTCGCCATCAAAACGCGAATACGCTTTTTGAGTGTAATCTAAAAGTTCTTCATAAGAAAAGTCGTCAAGATACATAGCGAGTATTTTGGCGGCTCGTTCAGGATAATCAAGGTTTGTCAATTCCGCAATGAGATTTTCGTCTAAAACTGGGAATGACGACGGAACAAACAGTCCGCCGTCATCAGATATTCCTTTGACTATCGCCTCGCTTGCAGAGAAAACCTTTGAGTTATCTCTGGTGCTGGTGTATTTCATAGTTCTCCTTGATACTTTTTCAAAAACTCAGGGAAATTCTCCTCGTTTTCGCTTACTGTAAGTATAAATGTAGTTTTTTGCGCCTTGGCAATGTTGTAAATATCCGTAAAGAAGTCTTTCATTTCAGCCACGGTACGGTTCAACATTCTGTGCGCGCCGTCGATATAGAAGCTTTCAATATCGTGATTGCCAGCTAAAATACCTTTGATAAATCCGATAAGGGCACGTTCGTCAATAGGCTCCTCGCCACGCTTCAAGCAATTTGCGTTTATTGTGCGGATTTGATAACGGAGAGAATACATATATCTGTCCGTATCTGTGACAAAAACGATGTCGCCTTTTGCTGTTTCGATATTATCGTTTGCCATATCGATTATAATCTTTGTTTTGCCTGTTCCTTTTGCTCCGGTGATAAGTTTTATCATAAGCACCTCCACCTATATATTACAAAATTTGGTTACAAATTACAATACCCAATTTTATATTATTGCTTAGACAATGAAGCGTGAAATTCGGCATATTTTTTTGCGTCAAGATTTTTGACCATAAAATCTAATTCACCATCGCTTATCATAGTGGTTCTGCCGTTTGCATATTGCAAATCAACAAGTTCTTTCATTTTTGACACGAGTTCAGAACGTTTGTCTTCTTTGTTCTCGCTTGCAAGATGATAATAACTATTTATCCAAAACGCAATTCCTGCAAGACCGCTGAACGCATCAACGATAACTCTTGGAGGACGTCCCAAAATTTTGTCCGTATCGAATATATTATAAATTTCTTGGTCTTTCAACATTCCGTCTGCGTGAATACCCGCTTTTGTAACGTTAAAGTTTTTGCCTACAAACGGAGTACGTTCAGGAATTTGGAAATTCATATTATGTTCAAAGTATTCAGCGATTTCCGTAATTGCCGTCAAGTCCATACCGTTGGTTGTACCACGTAAAGACGCATATTCAACCGCCATAGCTTCAAGCGGTGTATTTCCTGTTCTTTCGCCAATTCCCATAAGAGTGCAGTTTATTGTAGAACAACCGTAAAGCCACGCTGTTGCCGAATTGGTAACCGCCTTATAAAAGTCGTTGTGGCCGTGCCATTCCAACTGTTCGGACGGACACTCAGCGTAATAACGAAATCCGTAAATTATACCTTGAACGCTTCTTGGAAGTGACGTTCCAGGATAAGTAACACCATAGCCCATTGTATCGCAAGCACGAATTTTAATTGGTATTCCGCTATCTCTTGACAAATTCATAAGTTCAATCGCGAAAGGCACGACAAAACCAAAATAGTCTGCACGCGTAATGTCTTCAAAGTGGCATCTTGGCACAATTCCACGGTCAAGTGCCATTTTAACCACGGATAAATATTTATCCATAGCTTGCCTTCTTGTAAGATTCATTTTTTTGAAAATATGATAGTCTGAACAACTTACCAAAATTCCCGTTTCTTTAATTCCAAATTGTTTGACCAATTCAAAATCTTTTTCACTTGCACGTATCCAACTTGTGACTTCTGGAAATTTATATCCTAGTTCCAAGCATTTTTCAACTGCTTTTCTGTCGTTTTCGCTATATAAGAAAAATTCGCTTTGGCGCACAATTCCCTTTGGTCCGCCAAGACGGTGCAATAACTTGTAGAGATTGACAATATCATCAACCTTAAATGGTTCGCAAGATTGTTGTCCGTCACGGAAAGTCGTATCGGAAATATACAAGTTTTTTGGGCATTCCAAAGGAATGTGACGCATATTAAACGTCGTTTTTGGAATTTCTCCGTATGTAAAAATCTTGCGATGCAAGTTTGGATAAGAAACGTCTTGCAAATTTGGCTTGTAGGCGTGTTCTTCAATGATATGTCTGTTTTTGTCGTATTTGACTATCATAGTGCCTCCACTAATGAAATTTAATCTATGTTTTCAAGTAATTTATTTTGCAAGGCGATTTGTAGTCCTGAAATCATTTCGTCCATTTCACCAAGCATAAATTTGTCAAGTGAATAAAGCGTAAGCCCTATTCTGTGGTCTGTAACTCTTCCTTGCGGAAAGTTGTACGTGCGTATTCTCTCGCTTCTGTCGCCAGTTCCAACTTGCGCTTTTCTGTTTTCGCTGTATTCTTTTTCTGCTTTTGATTGATAGTAATCAAACAAGCGCGAGCGCAAAACTCTCATTGCTTTTTCACGGTTTTTGATTTGACTGCGTTCATCTTGGCATTCAACCACAATACCCGTTGGCAAGTGCGTCATTCTTATAGCCGACTCAGTCTTATTTACGTGCTGACCACCTGCGCCGCCACTTCTATACGTATCAATCTTTATGTCGTTTTCATTTAGGTTAACTTGTACGTTTTCAACTTCTGGCAACACGGCAACCGTAACCGTTGAGGTATGAACTCTGCCTTGCGACTCGGTTTCGGGGACTCGTTGAACTCTATGAACTCCACTTTCAAATTTGAGTTTGCCGTAAACGCCTTTGCCAGCAATCATAAACACAAGTTCTTTTGCTCCGCCAAGTTCGGTGTAGTTCATATTTATTTCTTCCACTTTCCAACGCTTATTGTCAGCATAGTGGCGATACATTTTCATAAGTTCTGTGCCAAACAGCGCAGCTTCTTCACCACCCGCCCCTGCTCTAATTTCCATAATAACGTTGTTGTCTTCATTGGGGTCTTTGGGCAAAAGCGAAATTTTAAGGTCGCCTCCGTCTTGCTCCAAAGCCTCGCGCATATCGTCAATTTCACTTTTTATCAATGATTTTAATTCGCCGTCTTTTTCAATTTCCAACATTTCTTCCAAATCTTGAAACTCTCTTTTATGCGCCGAAAACCTATCAAATATTTCTACAATAGGTTCTAAATCAGAATGCTCTTTGCTTAAAACCTTAAATTGTTCTTGTTTGTTTATGATTTCTTTTTTTGACAAAAGCTCGCCAAGTTCATTATACCTTGCTTTTATCTTTTCAAGTTTTACAATCATTCCTTCGCTGACTTTCATATTACCTCACCACAGCAATTCTATCTACGCCTTCAATATCCTTTAATATCTCGACGTTTTGTCCAAATATATCCTTTATAGCCTCAGACTGTCCAATTCCAAATTCAAAAACAAGAACTCCATTGTCAGCCAAATAGCTTTTCAATTCATCTTTAATTCGTCTATAAAAGTTCAAGCCGTCCTCACCACCGTCTAAAGCCAAAATTGGCTCGAATGACTTGACTTTTTTGTCCAACCCTTTTATGTCCTTGCTTGGAATATAAGGTGGATTGGAAATTATAATATCAAACTTTTTGTTTTTTACCGCTTCAAACAAATCACCGCATAAAAATTCAACGTTTGCGCCGTTATTCAATGCGTTTGCTTTTGCGACAATAAGTGCCTTTTCAGAAATGTCTGTTGCAGTAACCGCAATGCCAGAAAGTTTGTTGATAGCTATGGCAATAGCCCCGCTTCCCGTGCATAAATCAAGCGCACTTTCAAAGTTATTTACTTTTATTATGTTCAAAGCCTTTTCAACCAATTCCTCTGTTTCAGGGCGAGGAATTAAAACGTCGTGGGTTACCGCCAACCTAAAGCCAAAAAATTCAGCGTTTCCAAGTGCGTATTGAAGCGGTGCTCCGTCCTTCATTTTTCGTGCAATTTCCCTTGCGCAATTAAACTGTTCCTTGTTGAGATACTTAACTTCTTGAAGGCATGAGCGGTTGACACCCAAAACCTCAACCAAAATCCATTCAAAATCGCTCTGTTCGGCGGTCTCGGCAATTTCTTTTATATACTCATAAGCCTTTTCCACCGTAATTTTAATTTCAAATTTTCTTTCAGGCAAGTTTGGGTTTGCTTCCATTTCCATAACTGTATTAAAAGCAGTTATTGACACTTCAAGCATATCCAAAGTTGGTTCTTTTGTAGTAAGTTTTTGAAGCAACATACCAGGCGCTCGCAATATTCTAAACAACAAGCAATCAGATTTTGCAAGCAGTTTCAAAATTTCATAAGATACACCTGCTACAACGGGCAAAAACAAAAGTTTTACACCAAGTTTTATAAAAGCGTTGACAACGTTGCTGTCCATAAGCCAACCAAGCAAACTTAAAATCCAGTTTACAAGCGCAAAAACTATAATGCTTACCGTAACGACAATAAACATAAATGTCGTTCCGCAACGCGAATGCGCTTTGCTCATTTTTTTTGCGTTTTCAGGAGTAAGTTCCAAACCGTGTTCGTAACAATTTATAACTTTATGTTCCGCACCGTGATACATAAAAACACGTCGTATGTCTTTCATAAGCGAAACGACAAGAATATACGTTATAAAAATTGTCAACATAATCGCGCCTTCCGTCAAACTTTGAAGCACAGGGTGTGTGTTGACGTTTGGAATTTCAAAAATTAAACCTGTCAAAAAATTAGGTAAAAAGACAAATAAACCTACTGCAAGCAAAATCCCCAAAACAACCGAAAAAGCCATAAGCGCAGACAATGGATTTATCTTAAATTTCTCCGCTATCTTCTTTTCAAACTTTGAGGGTTCGGCAAAATCACCGTAAACTTCGGCAGAACGCAGCAATATCCCCGTACCTTCGTAAAGTTGAGTAACCAAGTTTACAATTCCGCGAATAAACGGAAAGCCCCAAATTTTATTTTTTTCTTTTAGCGGTTTAATGTATTTGCTCTCCACCGTAATTTCACCAGTTTCCGAGCGTACGGCAGTAGCGACAGAGTGCGCGCCTTTCATCATAACGCCTTCCATCACAGCTTGCCCGCCTATTGAAGTTTTAACATTTTTTTTGTCTTTTTTATTCATATAACCGCCTAAAAAACAGCAATATTGCAACCGTTTTAAGCCCTAAAAAGCAAAAATGCAGACACGAAAAGCCGTGTCTGCATTTAGTTTACTAATCGAGATTGTATCTCTTTTTGAACTTATCCACACGACCACCAGTATCAACCAATTTTTGTTTACCCGTGAAATATGGGTGACACTTGGAGCAAATTTCTACTCTAAGTTCTTCAACGTTTTGGGTTGTTCCTGTTTGAAAAGTGTTGCCACAAGCGCAGATAACTGTCACATCGTGATACTTAGGATGAATTCCTTCTTTCATATTAGACCTCCGATAATAATAATTCCCACGCCCACATGCACCGTTTCTCGCGCATATATGGCATAAAGTTTCTTAATTATACATATCCAAAAATACCTTGTCAAGCAAATGAAAAACTTTTCTTAAAAGCTATTAGTCAGTTATGTAAATATAAAAATAACACTTTCATTTTGAAAAATCAAAAATTGCTAAAATTACGAAAAATCAATCAAGCAAAATATTTGTCTATTTCCAATTTTTTCAACAATTCCATAGTTTTAACATATTCTTCTGACGTTTTATCATTTGTTATTTTAAGTTTTGCAATTTCCTTCACTACAGAAAATTGTTCTTTGAAAAACTTTGCAATAAATCCGTTTGCACCAGATAAATGTTCTTTTGCAACACTTGCCGCTTTTGACATTTTAGCTGGCAACTTATCTTCAATCGCGTTCAATATTGTAGTAAAATAATTTTTCAAATCGTTTTCAGTTGCAATTCCACCTTCGCCACTTACCGTCAATGTTGGCAATTCAAACTCTAACACAGAATTTATCGACGAATATGATGCGTCAAATTTTGCTTTTAACGCCTTATATGGTTTGCCATTGAATTTTTCATCGCCAGATACGTTAAAACCAGCTTGCGTACTTCTGAAATCACTTTTGAAAGACTGAATGGAAATATATGTCATTGAAAGTTCCAAAACAGGAATCATTTCTGGGTTTTCGGGCAATGCTTCAGTTCTGTCGGTTCCGTTTGCAATAAAGCTGTTAAGTCCAATATCTGCCACCAAAAATCCCAAAAGTTTATCTGTGCGGATTTCAGGGTCTTCAATAGAATTTATTTTGTCAAAAAGTTGATTAAATTTCAAAATTGCGCTTTCGCCGTTATCTGACGCATAACTACTCAAAGCCTGTTCCATAAAGCGTGCAAGCAACACGGCGTAATTTGATTTCAAATTATATCCGTCTTTGACAAAGACTTCAAGCAAATCGGAAACAAAGCCGTCTGTTTCAATCACACTTTTTCCGTCCAAAACAACGTCGCATATAAGTGGTATAAAATCTATTGCGGTGTATCCGATTGAAACGTAGTTCATAATGTTTTGCAAAATACCGCTGCCCGCCAAAACACCGTTGAATTGTTTAGTCAGTTTTGAAAATGCTGTGCTTATTGCATTCAGTTGCTTGTCAGTAAGTGAATTTTTGAAAATTAGAACGTTGTTCAAAATTGAGTTCAACGTAAGTTTGATTTCGTTTTCGGTTATATCTGTGAGTGCGCCCGAACTTATTGACTGAAACAAGTCGTCTGAAATAGACAACAAAACCGTGTCGTACATAAAGCCTGTCAAAGATTTTACACCGCCCTCAGCAGCCCTCAATGCGTCAACCAAACTTTGGTCAACCGACATAAGACTGTATGACTTCATAGCGGAATTAAACATATTCCTTACCGAGGTGCTTTCTTGCACATTGAGCAATTTTTCTGCCCTTTCGTACATATTTTTGAAGACGTTTGAACTATCCAAACTCAACTTTTCAAGTGTGTTATAAATCAAATTGGAAATGTCAGTTACGGTAAAATCATATTTCAAAAGTGGGAAAAAAATTTTTAGAACTTGTTTGTTTTTTTCTTTATTCAGTTGCTCATTTTCTTCTTTTTTGAATGCGTCTTTAATATCTTCTTTTCCAAATATTTCGGTAAGTTTGTTAATCTGCGCCAAATGTAAATCTGAAGAATATATAGTTTCTCCCAAAAAATCTAGCCAAGCTGAATATTGAACGTACTCAGCTGCATCTACACGTTTTGCAAGTTGTTCGTCACTAAACGTTTGCTCCCAATCGGCACTTCTTGCAGTCAAAACAGCACTCTTAAATGACGATACTGCATTGTTCCGCTCAATATTGCTTTGAGCACCATCATTTTTATTGCAACTAAAAAGAACAACTGACAAAGACATAATCAGTATGCAAATCAAAATTATTGAAGTTGCTTTTTTAATGTTTTTTTGCATTTTATTCCTTTTAGTTGTGATGATTTCCGCTTCAATTCATTTTTATTATATACATCTTAACTCTATTTTTTATTTGACGCAATGCGTTTTAGAAAAAGCGGCGAAACTTAATCTCAATTTTTCACTGAAAGTTTTGCATTGCAAATTTTATTCAATCATCAATTTTGTTCAATAAAACCATCTCACAATCGTTTTTTAACAATGCTCATTTTTAGTAGCAACAATTTTCAGCATAGCTACTTAATATAGGTTTATCGTTATCACACTTTTTATAGTTTGTTTGCGCCATATTCAATTTTTTATTCACGCACTTTTAGCTTATAACCGCGCTTGAAATTCATAATCAACGGAGTAAGCGAATAAGCAAGCATCATCGCAAGTCCAACCAAAGATACTACCGTAGCGTTATACATAAATTCAAAATACAAGTCGAATAATCTAAGCGCATTGATAAGCGAAAAAGTCAACAGCGGAGATACCGCAAAAGCAACGATGTATGCAATCAATGCAAGCAAAGTATGCTCCAACAACTCTGAACATAGCAAACTGTTTTTAGACATACCCGACGACAGCAGTGCGCGACGCTGACGCGATGACGCCGTACGACTTACCACAATGCTTGCCAAAAGCGCAATGAATATAAGAGCTGTAATCACGCCAGCAAGCGTTCCAACCAAGTCAAACACGGCTTCCGTTGATTGGTCAGACCATTTGTATGCGTCAAGCGCCGTCAAGCAAAAATAGTTTTTTTCTGCAAATTTAGTTTTCAAAAGTCCAACAGTTTTTTCAATTTTTTGGTTTGTTTTAACAATAACGCAATCAATGTCCAAATCAAATGCGCCCTTCAAAACATTCTCTGAAACAATAATGTATTGTCCGCTGAAAATAACTTGCGATACAAATCCCCCAATCGTAAATGTAGCATTTTTGTTTCCTATTGAAAGATTGAGGCTGTCGCCGACTTTAAGTTCATATAATTCAGCAAACGACTTATCCAAAATCAATTTGTTGTCGTCAGCCGTTTCATAATTGGGCTTTTTTAATATTGAAGTAATTTCTTCTTTGTCCGTAACGTATTTGAAATTGAAAATATCCGTTGCATCTTTTGTGCCTATTATGCTTACAGCTTTGTTTTTCGCACCAAAGCGCAACTCTCCGTTTCTCCAAATAGCCGCCGAGGCTTTTTCAACGCCTTCAACAGCGGCGACCTCACCCAAGTCGATTGTTGACGGAATATTTGTCAAAAATATCAAATCTGCCATCTCAGATTTATAACCGCCAAAAACGGAAGTGGAAACAGACCATGCCATAAACAAAATCATACTTACCGTCATACCAACCGTCATCAAAGAAACAGTTTTTCCGTTACGCTTTTCTTTAAGCAAATTGTTTGATGCGATTTTAAGTGGCGCAATCTCAATTTTTTTTGTCAATGCAGATACTCCGCGTAAAACGTAAGGCACGCTTAGTCCAACCGCAAGCAAAACAAGCAGAATATTGACAACTGAAATATATCCTATCAAAGCAGGTACGCAAAATTCTAGTGAAACGGTAATAATAACTAAGCAACAAATTACACAAGGCAAAACGTAATCAAAAACAGATTTTTTTTCAATTTGCATCAAATTTTCTTTTACGCTTGACTTAAACGCGCGATTGAGTGGAATAAGCGACGATAAAAATGCAACAAGTGCGCCTATGACCGCCGCCAAAAAAAGATATAATGCAGATATATTGAAAGTTACACCTTTTGAAAGCACAAGTTTTACAAGTCCATAAAAAACGCCACACGCCAACGCGCTTCCTATTATTGCACCTATAAATGCCAAAATTGTGTTTTCAACTGCAAAAACATTAAAAACTTGGCCTTTTTTTGCGCCGATAATTGATAACTTTGACGCATAAGCTCTTTTTTCTTTTTCTGACAAAACAAAAAGGACGTATATAAACGTAATACCCAAAAAAGCTACCGCGCCACCCGCTATGGCAATAGGCGCAGACAAACTTTCAGCAAGCTGACTAATTTTGCCTTCTTCAACTGCAACTGCAACTTTTTTGTCGGCGTATTCAGGAATTGCAGAGATGTCAGCAATAGCCTTTTCAACGCTTGTATTTTCGTTAAGTTTAATGTAAATTTCATTGTAAAAAACTGCGCCCGTCGAAATCAATCTTGAAATACCACCTTCGCTAATTCCGATGAACGTATAAGGTGACTCTGTAACAAAATAACCATCGTTTTCTGCAACTACACCTATAACGAAAAACACATTTTTACTGCCAAGTTGCAAATATACTCCATCACCAACGTTCAAATTCAAATCTTCCGATGCTGTGCGTGAAATTATAATTCTGTTCGTGTTGTTTTTGACTTGACTTATATCGCCTTTATAGACGTTTATTGAATTGAGTTTGTCTATTTGCTCTTTTTCTAGTCCCCTAACCCTAACGTATTCATTATTGTGTGTGGCAAACAGCGAAAGAGTCGGATAAATTTCCTTAACGCCTTGTACACTTTTTAATGGTTCAATGTTTAGAATTCTGTCGCTCTTACTATCGTAAGTTACAAATATATCTGTATTGCCACTTTCAGAAATTTCTTGCGCATATATAAAATCATAAACGGCGGACTTGAATGAAAGCATTGAAAAAAACATTGCAACGGCAATGGCAATGGCAAGAATTATTGACATTGAACGCATAGGTTTTTTTATTAAGTTTCTAAATGCGAGTTTTATTGCCATAATTTACTTATTCATCAAAACTGTCAAGAGCAACAATTCTTCCGTCTTCAACCGTAATAATTCGGCTAGCATATTTTGAGTGTGCAACAGAGTGAGTTACCATAATCAAAGCAACGCTTCTTGTTTGGTTTATATCTTTCAAGAGTTCCATAACTTGGCGTCCCCTTTCTTTATCCAAACTTCCAGTTGGTTCGTCTAAAAAAATAACTTTAGGGTCAGTCACAAGTGCGCGAGCTATTGCAACGCGTTGTTGTTCACCACCACTCATTTCTTTTGGATAATTTTTAAGTCTGTGCTCAATTCCCAAATATTCGCAAATTTCCATAACTTTATCGTTATATTCTGACGGCTTGTTTTTGTTTAACAACAATGGAAGGGTAATATTTTCATAGGCTGTCAGATTTTCAACCAAATTATCAAATTGATAAACAAAAGAAAAATCTTTTCTGCGCATTTGAGCAATTTCATCGTCTTTTAGCGTTTGCAAATTTTTATCCAAAAGCAAAACCTCGCCTTCCGTAGGCTTGTCGATACCTGCAAGGATATAAAGCAAGGTAGATTTACCAGAGCCGGACTCGCCGACAATGGCGACAAACTCACCTTCTGCAACTTCTAAGTCAATACCTTTAAGAACCTCAGTTTTAAGTTCGCCCGTCGTATAGCTCTTTTTAACATTTTCTGCTTTGACAACGATATTTTTCATACGCACCTCATTTTTTATATTATCATAAAAACCTTTTTCACTCAATACTTAGTTAACATTTGCAAACAAATTAACTGAATGTTATAATTGTTTTATGGAAAACAATCAAAACAATTTTACAACTTCCAAAAATAAATTGATTTCTGATTTAATAAAATCCGAAAGTGATTGCACTTTCAAAAAAAGCGAACTCAACTTAACAAACGGAGAAGATATTGAAAAGGTCATTGCTGACATTTCAAGGCAAATCGTAAAACCTAAGTTGCTTTTGCACGTCTGTTGCGCACCTTGTTTTGCAGGCATTATTGAACGACTTAGTGCATCTTTTGATATAACTGCTTTTTTTTATAACCCAAATATTCTTCCAAACACAGAGTTTAACTTGCGTTTTCATACGCTTAAAGTCTTACTTGCGCATTTTCCCCAAATAAAATTGACATGTCCCGAACAACACTCAAATGAGTTTTTGGATTTTGTTAAAGGGCTTGAAACGTTGCCCGAGGGCGCAGAACGTTGCAACAAATGTTTTCAATTACGCCTTCAAAAAACGGCAGAATTTTTAAGCAACCATAAAGATGAATATGATTGCTTTGCAACAACCCTCACAATTTCACCTCATAAAAATGCAGTTTTAATAAATAAAATCGGCAGCGAATGCGCGGAAAAACTCGACGTTGTTTACCTTAATTCAGATTTTAAGAAAAAAGATGGATTTCTAAATTCAATCAAGTTTAGCAAACAATTAGGTTTATATCGCCAAAATTACTGCGGTTGTGGGTTCTCAAACGACTAGCAGTTTATTAGTTTCTTTCAAGCAGTTTATTAGTTTCTTTCAAGCAGTTTATTAGTTTCTTTCAAGTTTATTATAAGTTTCTTTCAAGTTTATTTGTTTTGCTGTTCCATATTATTTTGTTTATATAATTACAAATTTTTCTAATTAAGAAACTCTTAAAAATATAACTCAACAATATCTTTTAACAAATATGCTTTACAAAATTTATTTATCCATTTTAGATTTCATAACTCTAAAAAATAACCACCGATTTCTCGGTGGCCATTTTTCCCTTATATATCTTCCCTCTTATCTATCATAGATTTCACTTTCATAAGTCTTATTGTCGCGCTTCTCTCATTTTCATCAAGTTTCATTGTAATGTACTTGATGGTTTCAATCAACTGCGGTATCATAACATACTCTAAGGCATTGACACGCCTGCGGTTCTTTTCAATTTCGTCTGCAAGCATATTGCAAGTTTTTTCAACTTCGGCAAGTTTCAACAGTTTTGGCAAAAGTGTTGTCAAAGACGCTATTGACATATCCAATTCCGACGTTACGCTGGCAAATGAATATGGATACAATTCCTTGACTTCACTGCTTATGTCAAAGACAGGAACGTTTACACTCATAACGTTCTTTTCGGACGTTTCAAGGTTCACCTTAACACCTGGCATAGATATTGCCTCTTCGATTACTGCGTCACTTGAAACGGCTCTTGCAAGCATAAATGACTTCATCGCATTGGCAAGTTCTTGCTCAACTTGGTCGCGCAAACGCTTGTTCTCTCTTATATAAAGCATAAACTGACGAACCATTTCATCTGATTTATCCTTCAATAATTTGTGTCCCCTAGTTGCAGTTTTAAGACGTGTTTTAAGACGTCTTAATTCCATTCTTGTAGGGTTAACATTCAATTTCGCCATATATTACCTTAACTATTTGCTTTGCTTGAAATATTTTTCAAGATATTCTTCTCTGATACGCTTCAACTCTGCCTTAGGCAAAAGTGACAACAAGTCCCAACCCAAATTCAATGTGTCGATAATAGAGCGGTTGGTGTAAAAGCCTTGCGATACATATCTCTTTTCAAATTCGTCAGCAAATCTTGCAAATTTTTTGTCAACTTCGCTCAATGCAGCTTCACCCAAAATTGAACTCAATTCTTTGGCTTCTTTTCCTTGTGCGTAAGCGCTAAAAAGTTGGTTCATTGTGTCTGCGTGGTCTTCTCTTGTTTTTCCTTTTCCAATGCCCTTATCTTTAAGACGTGACAATGACGGCAAAACGTCAATAGGCGGAACAAGACCTTTTTTGTAAAGTTCACGCGATAATATTATCTGCCCTTCCGTGATATAACCAGTAAGGTCTGGAATAGGGTGAGTTTTGTCGTCTTCTGGCATTGTAAGAATTGGAATTTGAGTTATTGAACCTTTCTTTCCAACAATTCTTCCTGCGCGTTCATACATAGTTGCAAGGTCTGTGTAGAGATAACCAGGGTATCCACGACGACCTGGAACTTCTTTTCGGGCGGCTGAAACCTCACGTAAAGCCTCTGCATAGTTTGTAATGTCCGTTGTGATTACCAAAACGTGCATATCCTTTTCATAAGCCAAATACTCTGCTGCCGTAAGTGCCATACGCGGTGTAGAAATACGTTCAACAGCGGGGTCGTTTGCGAGGTTGATAAACATAACAGCACGCTCAATTGCGCCTGTTTTTCTGAAATCTGAAATAAAGAAGTCGGCTTCTTCAAACGTAATTCCAACCGCTGCAAAAACAACGGCAAATTTTGCGTCCGAACCGATAACCTTAGCTTGTCTTGCAATCTGTGCAGCAAGTTCAGCGTGGGGCAATCCTGATGCTGAAAAAACAGGCAATTTTTGTCCTCTAACAAGGGTATTAAGCCCGTCGATTGCACTTACTCCTGTTTGTATAAACTCATTAGGATAATCTCTGGCAACGGGGTTTATCGGTTGTCCGTTGATGTCAAGTTTCATTTCGGGAATTATTGGCGCGCCACCATCACGCGGACGTCCCATACCGTCGAAAACTCTGCCAAGCATTTCTTCGGATACGGCAAGTTCAATGCTTTTTCCTAAGAAGCGAGCTTTTGAAGTTGCCATTTTTATGCCTTGTGACGGTTCAAACAACTGCACCAATGCCTTATCACGGTTAATTTCCAAAACTTTACCGCTTCTAATTTCGCCGTTTTCTTGGCGGATTTCAACAAGTTCGTCAAACTTTACACCTTCAACGCCTTCAACAAGCATCAAAGGTCCGACAATCTCTCTTATGGTTTTATATTCCTTTAACATTAAATGCCTCCTTCGCTGGAAAGCGCAAGAATTTCTTTCTTGATTTCCTGGGCAAGCTCGTCAAATTTATCAAGTTGGTCCTCACCGATATATTTAGCTCTGCCTATTTTTTCTCTGACTGGAACTTCCAATATATCTTCTATATCCACGTTTTTATCAAGTGCATCGTTGGCAAAACGGTGGAATTCGTGAACAACTTTAAGCAAGCATTGTTGCTTTTTAAGCGAAGCGTAAGTATCCGTTTCGTGGAAAGCGTTTTGTTGTAAATAGTCTTCTCTCAAAGACTTAGCCGTTTCCATTGTAAGGCGGTCTTTTGGTGACAAAGCATCCATACCTACAAGACGTACAATTTCGTTAAGTTGCGCTTCTTCTTGCAAAATTTTCATTGTTTCTGTGCGCAGCGGTATCCATTCATCACCAAGGTTTTCGGAATACCAATCGGCAAGACGGTCCGCATAAAGCGAGTAACTTGTAATCCAATCGATGGCTGGGAAATGTCGTCTGTATGCGAGTGATGCGCTAAGCCCCCAAAACACTTTGACAATACGCAATGTAGCTTGTGAAACAGGCTCAGACAAGTCACCACCAGGAGGTGAAACAGCTCCAATGGCGGTAATTGAACCAATGGTGTCGGGTTGTCCTAATACCTTAACCATACCCGCTCTTTCATAGAATTCGGCAAGACGTGAACTTAGATATGCGGGATAACCTTCTTCACCAGGCATTTCTTCAAGACGTCCACTCATTTCACGCAGAGCTTCTGCCCAACGTGAAGTTGAGTCAGCCATAATAGCAACATTATAACCCATATCACGGAAATATTCAGCAATGGTAATACCTGTATAAATTGACGCTTCACGCGCTGCAACAGGCATATCCGACGTGTTCGCAATAAGCACGGTTCTTTTCATAAGCGGTTGACCGCTTCTCGGGTCTGTAAGTTCAGGGAACTCATTCAAAACGTCTGTCATTTCATTGCCACGTTCACCGCAACCGATATACACAACAATATCCGCGTCAGCCCACTTGGCAAGTTGGTGTTGAACAACTGTTTTTCCACTTCCGAAAGGCCCTGGAATTGCAGCAACACCACCCTTTGCAATCGGGAACAAAGTATCTATGACTCTTTGACCTGAAACCAACGGAGCTTTTGGAGCAAGTTTTTCTTTGTACGGTCTGCCCTTTCTAACTGGCCATTTTTGAAGCATACAAACTTCTTTATCACCGCTTTGAGTTGCAATAACCGCAACAGTTTCTTCTATGTTGAAACTGCCTTTTTTTATTTCCTTTACTGTGCCTTCAACTCCGTAGGGCACCATAATTTTATGCAAAATTAAGACGTTTTCTTGGACAGTTCCAAGAACAGCACCCACTCCGACTTTATCTCCGACCTTAACAGTCGGCGTAAAATCCCACTTCTTTTCGTGGTCGATTGCAGAGACGTATACACCACGGGCAATTCTGTCACCAGCAACTTGTTTAAGTCTGAGCAGAGGTCTTTGAATACCGTCGAAAATGCTTTCTATAAGTCCAGGAGCAAGTTCAACAGACAACGCTGCGCCCGTAGAATAAACGTTTTCACCAGGTCCTAAACCGCTTGTTTCTTCATAAACCTGAATGGAGGCTTTGTCTCCACGCAATTCGATAATTTCACCGATAAGTTGTTTGTCGCTTACTCTAACAACGTCGAACATTTTGCTGTCCGCCATATTCTCGGCAACAATCAACGGTCCAGATACCTTAACAATTTTTCCTGTTTCCATTAGTTATCCTCTTTACTGAATAATATATCTGCGCCAATAGCCTTTTCCACGTCGCTACGAATTCCTTTCATACCAAAGCCCAAATTGCCTTCGGCAGACGGAATAGGAACAACAACAGGATATGGTCGCGCCTTATATCGATTTAGAAGCGAATCTATTTCAATCGCTATTTGTTCGGTGATAAATATAACGCTGTAAGTTCTCGCCAGCAGTTTGACTTTTTCGCGTGCTTCCATTTCTCCCGTCACAGGGAAAACGTCAAGCCCTATAGCCTTAAAAGCCAAAACTGAGTCTTTATCTCCGACAACCGCAATACCGTTACGCATAAATATCACGCATCCTTTCTCTTATAATTTCAGGAGCTACCTTATTTTTTACACCTGCCACAATCAATTTTAACACCTTGATTTCAGTAGTTTTTGACAAATAAAACGACACAATAGGTGCAACAGAGAACATATCTCCGCTTTCGTCTTTCCACATTTTCAAGAGTTGATTGTCCATATCGACTTCCATAGCCACAATATTGCCACCTTCAACAGTTTTTGATACAACTGCTTTGTAGTCAGTAAATCTGCATTTTTCTTTGAACGCTTCAAGCGGACTGTCATAAACTTCCGTGAAAAATTTTAATTGAATGCTTCCGCCCTCAATAAACCCTTCTTCAAAGAACTTGTCGTCAAGCCCCAACTTTTTAGAGCGCAAAAAACTTGCAATGTTAATAAAGTCGATTTTTTCAACGAAATATTTTTTTGTGAGTGCGCTTTGTTTTTTAACTTTTGAAAGTATATCTGCATACATCGCCTTATCAGCCAACGTATCAATAGTGTGCGGTGTAATTTTGTCTTCCAAAATCAGTTTTTCAACGGTTTTAATAACCGTTTGCATAAATACAGGCAAATCAGAAATTTTATTTTCTTTGACCGCAACCTTCAAGTTATCTTTGTCAATAAGTCCGTCTGCAAGCAACACAGGATTTTCGTCCTTTACAATTTCAGCTTTTATCAATGCCTTCAAGTTATTGTAGTCAGCTTGCAACAAAAACACGTCCAACGCACCGTCAACGTTAAACTCTCTAAGCAAATTCAGGGTTGCTGTTTCCTCTGCAGAAAACAACAAGTCAAAATCATTTTGAGAAACGTTTATGCCTGCGCCAAACCCCAGTTCCAACAAAATTTTGAAATAATCAGCAACCTCCCCGCATTCCAAAACTCTTGACAAGTTCTGCGAGGTGAGGAGTTTCGACTCCAAAGATTTTATTCTGGCATTTTGATAGATAAACTTTTCCGACATCAGTTAAGCAATTCCTTTGCGGTTTCCGCCTCAATCAAATCACGTAAAATGGCAATCTCAACTTCCAAAGTCAGGTTTTTATCAACACCACCGCCAGATAAGACGATACCTCCGTCAAAATCTCCCGTCTCTGAATTAAGTTTAAGTTTGATTCCTTTTGCTTTTGCCACTTCGTCAACAACAGCCTTGGTAACAACACCCTTTTCACGCTTTGAAACTGTCACAACATCTCCATCTTCGGCAGTATTCAACATTCCCAAAATAAGTTTTTTATAACTTTTTTCAGGTAAATTTTTCAACTTTTCAAGAGCAAGGTCAAAAGTGCTGTTTACAACTTGTGTTTTTGCTTTCAACAAAAGTTTTTTTGCGTCCAATTCGGCAACAGTTGCGCTTCGTGTTTCAATATCCTTCTTCAAAGTGTCAATTTCATTTCTTGAATTTTCAAAGTATATCTTACACTTTTCGGCAGCATCGGCAAGAATATCATCTGCCTTCGCATTTGCCTCGCTCAACATAGCATCAGCCCTAAGTTTGGCGTCCTGTTGAATTTTTTCTAAAATAGCTTCCTTTCCCATAGCTTACCGCTTAAAACTTAATCATCATAACGGCGAGCAATGAAACCAACAAAGCAAGAACAGCATAGGTTTCAACCATAACCGTCAAAATGATACCCTTACCACTTTCTTCGGGACGTTTTGCAACCAAAGCAATACCGCTTACAGCAACCTTAGCTTGGTAAATTGCGCTGAGCAAACCTACAATTGCGATTGGCATACAAGCCGCAAACATTGCAAGACCGCCTTGAAGACCGATTGCTATGCCACCTGAGAACAATTCAATTCTTACGAAAACTAAGAACGCAACCAACAAGCCGTAAATACCTTGCGTACCTGGCAAAAGTTGAAGAACGAGAACCTTTGAAAATTTGTCAGGGTCTTCAGCCGTAACGCCTGCCGCAGCTTTACCTGCCGTACCTACGCCGATTGCAGAACCGATGCCTGCAAGTCCTGCCGCGAGAGCTGCGCCCAAAATAGCGATAAATGTTCCGATATCCATATTAACCTCCTACATACTGCGTATGTAATTTGTTTTTTAATTATTTTCTTCCAAAAATTATACTTAAATATTTTTATTGCGCTTAGTCAAACAAACTAGCATAGTTCGACTTATGCAACCTGAGTTTTGTTGCCTTTTAGTTTAGATTTTTTGACTTCTGGTTTATATATTTCTGGCAACTCCAAATACGTGTACTTGATTTTTGTGCCAAATGGAACAAACACGTGACCGCCACCTTCATAGAATTTTCCAAAGAATTCGATATATTGCAAACGACAGTTATGCACGTATGCGCCCAAAGTCGAGATGGCAATATTAAACAAATGTCCACCCAAAAAGATTGGTATGCAAATTATATAACCAATAAAGCCAACGCCCGCCGCCGTCAACGGATTGATAAGCATACTGCACATCATATTGACAACCATTGCGATAACACCGCCAGACAAACCTAAGCCAAATAAACGAGCATAACTCAAAACGTCTGACAAAAGGTTAACACCGTCATACAGCTTTCCGACGCCGCCTAAAACACCAAGCACCTTTTTTGCACCTTTTTTGCCTCTTGCGCCAGTCAAAATAAGTAAGAATGCACCTGTCGCCATCATAGCTATGCCAACATATTTTACAATATCGTTTTTAAGGATAAATACGCCCAGAGCCAACACCAAAATACCAAATATAATTGTGTACCAAGTTCCAACTTGACAAAGCGCATCCATAACTCTGTGACGTTTGATAAGGTTTATAGCATTCAAAAGCATACCGACTAACAAGTGAACAAGTCCAAGTCCAAGACTGACACCCAAGAAAAGCAACGGGCCGTTGCCTTCCAACGGATTTATTAACCTTAACGTATCCAAGAACGTTCCACCAATTTCCAAGCCAAACCAACCGCCGAAAATTATACCCCAAATAAACGTAGAAATTCCGCCCATTGCAACAATCAAAAGCAATCTACCCTTTCCAGGAACAGGTTTTTTTATTTTGTACGCCAAAAATCCGCCAATAGCCAAAATCAAGCCATAGGCTGCATCCGCAATCATCATTCCAAAAAACAGAAAATAGAAGAAAGACATAACGGGGTTAGGGTCAATATCCGTCCAATAGTTTGGAGGGCTATACATATTTGTCACATCTTCATAAGGTTCAACAATTTTGTTGGAATGCACAAGTGTAGGCACGACTTCTCCTGGTGCGGGTTCACGGAATTCATAAATTATTGCATCCGTTACGCCATCAAGCAATGCCTTTAATTTTTCCTCATTTTCTTTTGCGTACCAACCTTCCAAAACAAAGCTGCGCTTTGTTGTAACAAACCCGTCCAAAGCGTTAAGTTTTTGAAGCTCAACCAAATAATAATCGTAAAGAATCTTCCATTCTTGAATACAATTTTCTTTGACTAAGGCTCTTGTCATAAGTTCTATTTTTTGATTTTCATAAAGTTCAATTTTATCTTGCGCCTCATTTATACATTGTTTAGATGTTTTTGGAGACGTATTAGAGTTTTTATTAAAATCTATTTCTTGCAAAGCCGTCATCATTTGCTCTGCGTTTTCTTTTAAGCAAATTGCAACCACAGGTATAAATTTTGTCCCTTCAAAACTTTCAATTACAGCAAAATCAAGCCTGTCTTTTAATGCGGTTAAATCTGCTGACTTTTGAGATGGAACACAACCCAAAACTATTGCCGTTTTTTCTGTATCACGAAATTCTGAATACGGAGTACCAACACTTTCATAAGTTTGGTGTCCAAGTATTTCACTTTTTAACTTAGATTGTTTTAAGCTAAGTTCAGTTTCCTTTGCCTTAATTTCTTCCAAATCTGAAAGATTGGCAAGCAATTCGACTTCCTTGTCAGCAATCAACTCAAAGTCTTCATAATTCATTCTTTGAATTGGAGCAGATGACATTTTTAATGGAGTAAACACATACGGCATTGACGTTTTTTTTGTTTTTTCCGTCAATGCTAATGCATTCTTTTTTTGTTCGCGCAAAAAATCGAACATTTGCGAAATTCTAGAAATACGGTCATTCAGCTGTTCAGCTGAACGTGAGTTGTCAAGTCTTTCACCGTTTTCCAAATCTTTGGTCGCGACAATCTCCACCATTTTGCTTTGGTGAAGTTCCTTAAACAACTTATGTCTTAACGAACGGTGCGAAATGAGCACCAGTTTTTTCATTTCAACAATCATATCAGTATTTCTCTATCATCATTTTAACTATTTTGTCGGAAACAGCATCGATAACAGCTTTTTTGCTTTCAACAAGTATTGCTGCATCTCTCTCACCGTCAGCAAGAATTTTTGTGCGGCGTTCAAGTGCTTTTTTCTCAGCTTTAATTTGAGCCTCTTTCAAGTCAGCTTTACATTCCGCAATAGTCGCTTTTTTTTGTCTTTCAGCTTCTGTTTCGGCACGCAAAACAATGTCTTTCCCTTGAATATATGCCTCTTTTTGCAGCTGTTCAGCCTGCTCTTCGCATTCTTTGATTTCCTTCAAAATTTCGTCAATCATATTTCCTCTACTTAAAATATTTATTTTCGATGTCGGCAATCATATCCAAACGTTTTTGGTGTCTTCCACCTTCGTATTCTGCTTCATACCAAGCCGTAACAATATCTGCGGCTTCCTGTGGAGAAACTACTCTTCCGCCCAAAGCGATTATATTTGCATTGTTATGATTTTTTGTAAGTTGAGCCATATAAGTATTTGTGCAAACAGCTGCTCTTATGCCCTTAACTTTGTTGGCAGAAATTGAAATGCCAATTCCTGTACCGCACATCAAAACACCAGCGTCACATTGACCTGATGCAACTGCTTCCGCAACTTTAAGTCCATAAACTGGATAATCAACAGATTGAGTATCAAACGTGCCAAAATCAACAACCTCAGCTCCCAATTTTTTCAAGGTAGCAACGACGCTATCTTTCAAAACAATTCCACCATGGTCACACCCTAATGCAATCTTACTCATCACAATCTCCTTAACCTATATTTGTTAAATATTATACTATATAACCCTACTGTTTGCAAGGAGATTTTTTATTAGATAATTTTTTATCGTTATTTTAATATTTAACATACCCTAACTCTTTTTTATAAAAAAATATATTAAAAATCGACAGAAAAACTGTCGATTTTTAATATATTTTGTTTTAGCTTAGCTGTTATTTTTTCTCTTCTTCTGCTGAAATTTCTTGTGCGTTTATTTGCATATTATCTGCACTTGAGTTTTCAGCTTCAAAAAAGTTGTTAACAGCTTGATTTGGAGCATTTGAAGCAACTTGTGCTTTCAATTTTTTCTTCTTGCTCATTGCAACACCGACACCAACGCCAACACCTGACAACATCAACAAACCAACAATAACAATCAATGCAATCGCCCAAATTGGCAAACCGCCTTGTTCTTTTATAAAAATTAAGTTTGCGATATAGTCTGCTGAATAGTAGATGTAACCGTTTGCAGAATTATAATTTTGAAGTTTTTCAAGTTGACCTTCTTTGTTGACGAAATAAACTTCAACACCAGACAAGCTATCCAAATTGCTTGGCAACGCAACTTTCATTGACAATGCCGTTCCGTTTTCAGTTACGGTTTGATTGTTGTTTGAAACTTTAATTTCAACAACTGCCGCCAACGTTGAATTCGGATTAGATTTTTGCATTTGGTTTACATATTGTGCAAGTTGTTTCCAATACAAATCTTCAAACATTGATTTGCCGCCGTCTATGATTTCTTTATAGGACAAATTGGTTGCAATCAAAACTTTGTTTTCGCCCGACTCGATTGTAACCTTGTCGTTTGTGGAACTCAGTTTCTTTTTGCCTACTGCAAACGTGCCTTCTGCGCTCTTGTCACCATTCATAATAATGTAGTTATAATCAATGTTGCCAGATTTGCTTGCCATAACAGCGTAGCTATATTTGCCAACTTTTTCAATGACTGTTGATGAATAAGTTTGGTCACCACCGCCCTTATAGAAGCATTGAACGTTTGCGCCTTCCAACATAGTTGCTGTTGTACCCTTTGTGGTATCAGCTGCAAAGGTAACGTAATTTTTGTTTGCTTCAAACGCTTGTTCTGCGATTGCGCTAACAGAAACATAAAGTTTGATTGGAGAAATGTAGAAATAATTTTGGTTTGCAACCTCACTTACAAAGTTGCCAATTTCAACGTTATTTCCGTCCTTTTGAGGTTTATATTCCAAAATTATTTTGTATCTGCCAGCATTAAGCATCTTGTTTACGTTTACAAACGTAGATGCCGAGTTAACTTGCCATTGATATTTTACTGAAATTTTCTCCGGGTTCAACAATCCAGCAACGACACTCAAATAATAGTTCCTGTAATCAGCGTCGCTTTGAAGCAACTCTTTGTTAGCAAAGTTAAAGTTTACGTCGTTATATGCAAACGGAACTTCACTCAAAGCGGGGTTAAACACAAGGTCAGCACTTTGTGTAAAAGACATACCGAGCGTAGCTTTGTTTATTGTAAGAGAACCTTCGCCAATTTTGTTTCCAATATAAGTTGGGTTTTGATTGTAGAAAACAAGCAAATCTTTAGCAAGGTCAGCATTTGTCAAAGCAAGGTCTTGCATATTTTTGTACTTTGCAAAAACTCTAATCATATAAGAGCCAGCATCTCTGATAAGGGTTGAAGGGGTTGTATCCCAATTTGTAACCGTGCCACTCTTAGTACCCAAATAGTAGATGAAATCATACATACTCAAATCGCCTTTAACAACGCTTTGAATTTTGTTTGATGCATCGTAGGTTACTGTTGAAGAGCTGACTGCAAGGTTCTTTATTGACGGTTCGTTGACTGTCAACACCGCTTTCTTGAAATCTTCAGAACCAACTGCAAAACGGAGTTGCAATGTGTAGTTTGAATCAGCAGCAAGAGCATTTTCAACGTTCAAAATATCAATCGCATAAATCAATTTATCAGTTTCGCTGTAAGAATTCTTGTCATACCAAGCATTTCTTGTTACGTTAAATACTCTGAAAACTGCATACGGCATATTTTGGAAAATATTTCTTTCTCCGTTTTTGCGACCTTCTTCATTAGATGTGATTGCGCCGCTAAATGCCAAGTCAATTTGCGGATTTGCTTCGCCAACTTTTTTGATATAACTCATTGCATAAACATATAACGGAGCTTTTTCAATTTGGAAAGCAGCCGTTGCGTCGCTTGTTGATGCCAACATAAACTTAAAGTTGGTTGACGAACTGTCTTTAAGTTCCTTTGTCAAAGCGTCATAAGACAACGTGTATGAATACGTATTTTTGAATGACGAGAAATTGTTTGCCGTGCTCTTTCCAACAGGCAAAGTAAAGTTGCCGTCCAATGGTCTTTGCAAATCAGCAGCCCCGTCTAATTTTGCAAAATAAAGTTTTCCATCTTTTTCAACAACTTTTTCGCCTTTATATGAATAAGAAAGTTTTGCAAAAGTATGTTTACTTACTTCGCCATAAACGCAGCTATCTGCTTCAGCTTTGACCAAAATGCTTGCTTTTTCAATACGAGCAGCAACTTTCTTTGTTGAGCGTACAAACTCATAGTTGTCCTTATCTGCGCCGCTAACAGGGGTTGTTGCGTTATCTTCAACGACAAACACAACGTAAGTTGAGCCAGCAGACGTGTTTTCAAAATAACCCTTTGTATTTGTGCTCAATTTCAAATCTACGTCATCACCAGCTATTATGCCGTTAACTCCACTCAAATCTACGGTAAAATCTGTGCCGTAAACGCCTTCAAACTTGTTTGTTCCGTCGTAAACTTTGACGTATTTGCCTGTTTCAGCTGTATAGGAAGCCTGAGGCGTAACAGTAACTTGTTTAGGAACAATCTTAGCTGTAACCTCCCCCAAAACAATTTGATAGTTTACAACGCCTGAGAATTGGCTGTTTTGAAGTTCCAAACCTTCAAAAGTTACACCAGTCTTAGAAACAACTTTTTTATTCTCGTCTCTTTGAACGTTTTTATCAGGATAAATAACTCTTTTAACTTTGACACTTGTGTAGTACAAAGCGTCGTCGCCATAGAATATTTGTTGTTCGCCGTCTGCTTTAACAAAAGTAGGAGCAACAAAGTTTGGTGACATTGTATTTGTTCCGTCGTATGTTTTGTCTGGAACACGAATGTCAATTTTTACTTTTCTTTGTTCAATCTTGGCAGACAAACTTGATATTCCACCTAATGACAAATCATAGTTGCTACGATAATCAATTTCAGAATTTGTTTTATTTTTCAATACTGTACCGCTGCCAAAGATTATATCTACGTTTTCACCAACGTTTACCGAACTGAATTTGGCATCGAAAACAATTTCAACTTCTGAATTCAATATTCCACCGTCACCATTAAGTTTAATGTCAACTTTGTTTGTGCCATCATAAACTTTTCCAGGTGTTGTGCCATCATAAGTGTTTGCGCTGACTTTGATGTCTGAATTGGTTAAATATATTTCCTTTGGTTTTAGCGTTGCATGGTTAAGCATTTCAAACTTATCAACAATCATATTTGGAACAAGCGTGCCGTATTGGTGCAAGTTGTTAAGTGAAACATATTTACCATTTTCGTAAACGTAACCGTCAATTTCATAGTTGGCAAGAATGTCAGCTGACAATGCGCTAACTTTGAAATTTTTGAACATAACGTTGTGTTTAATCAATCTACCGTCTTCATCATAAGCAACGTTTGCATTGTTTAATCCCTTTGCTGAATACGAAATATCTGACAAACTTACGTCAAACGTAATATCAGTAACTACAACGTTATTATCTTGTCTTATAAATTGTTTTTGCGCGCCTATAACGCAATCGTTGCTTCCAATCAAAGCTGAACCATTGTATTGTTTTTGTGAATTAAACACAATGTCAGGTCTAATTTTTGCTTTGCTTATTGATGCAACCAAACTATTTTCATAATATGATGCAATGTCAGCAATATCAATGTCAAAGTAGTCGTTTGCATAGGCTGCTCCGTCCACCGTAAAGTTGTTTCTATCAATGCGTATATTTCTTGGTATTGCATTTCCATTGACGTCCGTTGCGCAAACCAACGACGTATCGGTGCCGCTTGCGTCAACAGAATATGCTTTGAATTTTAAGCCTAAGTTTTCAGCATTCAAAGTTGGAACTATTCCCTTAACAATGTTTGCAATATTATAGACGTCTTCAACAAACGCAAAACTCAAATTGATATTTGTCGTTCTGTCGTATTGTTTGTCAATCGCATTGAAACTAAGGAAATCTGTATGGTCAATTTTGACTTTTGAAATTATAGCTTTTTTGTCTTTTAACGTAATATAGATGCCTTGACCTTTAACTTTTTCAACTTTCACGTTTCCAATAAAATTAAAGTCGTCAACGTTTGCGGTAGGAATAAATATTTTAATTTCATCAATTTTATGGAAGTTTGAAACCTCAGCTGTTGGGAATGCGGGTTTTGTTCCGTTTGCAAGTTCAGAAATTTTGTAATTCATATATGCAAAAGGTGAGTCCGCTGGGAAATAAACGTTTGAGGGTGACAAACTTGAATTGCCGTCAAATTCCTTCTTGATAACGATGTCAAAATCGTTCAAGTTTAAGGTAGATATATATATAGATACATACTTATATTTAATATCTAATGAAAGAGCAACTTCTTGACCTAGTGAGTTAACAAGTTTTATCTTGTAATTTTTGCCGTCTTTACCAAGCAAATTAAAGTTTGATGCGATAACAAAACGCACGTCTGATACCGTGGGGGCATCATAACGCAAATCAAAAGTAATTTGTACGTCGTCGGCTGCATTAACTTTCTTTCCGTTTATGTCCAACACTTCAGAGTAATTGTTAAAGTAATATGCAGCTGTTCCATCATATTGCTTGTTGCTTACCTTGAAATCGCTTTCATTTATGGTTAAGGTTGCTTGCGTAACTTTGAACCTAACGTCTTGCGCCTTAAGTCCGCCTACAATTTCAACTTGACCTTGACTTGAACTTGTAACGTATCTCTTTCCAATTTCGGTTGTTGCAACGTAAACAAATTCATAGTTGGGGTCTTCGCTGACAAATTTTTCAGCAACATAAATTCCGTAATAGCTACCGTCAGGCAAATAGCCGTTGACACCTGTTACATCGTCATAAATATTTGCCAAACGGACAAAATTGCCGTTTGCGTCAAACAATGCTCTTACAAAACGTCCTGCCGTTGGATTTGAACTTGTTTCTGATTGATAAGACAAAACAAAATCGTCAGACCCGTAAACTCTCGACAAGAAATCAATGTTTGCATTGCTTGCATCTGTTAAACTTTCAACCTTAACGTCAACAACAGGATTGATTGCAATTTTTAGAGGTTCAACTTTTACCTCAAAATTAGAAGCAAATACTTTTATGCCATCTTGTTGTAGGTTATTTTTCAAAATTTGGTTTTGTGCCACGTTTTGGAACGTCATAACGTACGAGCCAACCTTTGCATATTGTGAAGGCATAGCACCGTCTGGCAAGGCTTGGAATTTGGCAGTTATCGAATAGGAATAAAGTGTCAAATCCATTTGAATTCCGTTTTGGAAACCTTTAATTTCAAAGTAATCAGCAAAGTTAAAGCTCAATGAATTTGCCAAAGCATTTTCTGAAAGAAGATAATTCCTGCTCCATTCAAAAGTTTTATATTGGAAAGAGGGAACTTGCTTTTGGTTGAAGAACAAAATCGTTTCTTCTGCTCCGCCTTGAATATTTTGAACTGTCAAAACAGGGGTTCCGCTTATAGGATTGCAAGCAAAGTTTTTGTTTTCGCTTATAATTTCGACAACTTTATATTCGTTAACATTTAAGCCTGCAACAATCTTGAACCTTAAACCGTCTATCTTGCCTGCAGAATTAAGCAACACACTATTCAAAGAGTCAACGGTATAATAAAGATTTTTGCTTTCTTCTAGTGTCAAAATATAATTACCACCAGTCAAAACAAAAGGTAAATTGCGAATTATAAGTTGGTTTGCAAGCGTAATATCAACGCCTGTTCTTTGTTTAATTGTGAAAGATGGTTGAGCAATAACTGCGTAGCTTACAGAATAGTTTTCATCAGTAACAAACATTGAGTTGTCAAGCGCAAAAGAGTATGTGCCAACTTCTTCACCTTGTCTGCGAACAATGCAACCGTTTGTGTCTTCATAAATTACGTAGTTTCCGTCAACTTTATAGAATTTTGCGTTTTTGAATGCTTTACCATATTCTTCTTGTGTCTTGACAGCAAAGCTCTCCAAATCTACTGCAAAGTAGAAAGTTGGGTCCGTGTCAAAATAGAGTTTGCTCATTGCGTTTATGGTAGTATCTTGGTCGTTAACAGCCTTAATCTTCAAATCTTTTGGACGTATTGTATGTTCTGCGCTGACAAAAATTACATCATATTTCATTTCATAGCCAGACGCGCCTACAGATTGATTTGAAAATAGCATAGTCGGATTTTCTTTAATCAAATATTTGCCAACTACCAATTTGTTGTAATCTGCAATTTGCTTATTGGTATCCAAAATTAAACTGTTGTTTGCAAATATCAAATTCAACTTGTTGCCTTCAAGGTCGTAAACATCATAACCGAGAAGCGTAGCTCCAATTGCTGTTGACGATGCAATATTTTGACCGTAATCACTAAAACTGTATTTTGCAACAACTTTAATTTTTGGTTTTTCAATAATGAAAATTACGTTTTCAAATTTTTTGTCAGAAACATAGTACAAGTTATCTTCATTGAAGAATGCGCTAGCATAGAACGTCCCTGTGTTCATTGGTTTGCCGTCAATGCTGGCATTTTTGTCGTCTTTATAAGTTAAACTCAATCCGTTTTCGCCCAATGCTAATTGGTCTGAAATAAACAACGGTACATCTGTTCCGCCAAGTTTATAAGTAGCTTTTACCGTATCGTGATTTTGTGCGTCTTTGTAAAGTCCAGAAATACCAAAATCGATATATTTTCTAAATTTCAAAGTAAAGTCTAAACTGTTGCCAATTTGCAAATTCGCAATGGATTCATTGTCCAAAAGCAAAGTAATTTTTTGATTTGCTTCATCAAAGGTAAACACTTGACTTTCTTGTGCAATTTCTGAGATGTTTGTTGTTGGGGCAAAAACTTTGTTTGTAGTTTTGTTTTCAAACAACACCAAATCTGCGCCAGAAGCAACTTTATTTCTTCCCAAGAGTTGATAAGGAACGTAGCTTCCTGAAAAATTGAACTTAAACTCAATTTTGTCACCACGTTTGAAAACGTCTTTTCTTACTGTTTTGCCGCTATCTGTAAGGTAAAATTCAACGCCAGAATTTGTAAAATATGAATTATCCAAATTTGCATTGACAGCATATTGAGTGCTATCAACCAAAACGTTAAACGTTTGCACGTTGCTTATGTTACCTGCTTGGTCAACAGCCCAAGCGTAAATATTTCTTACGCCTGCGCCATATTTAGCCGTCAACAAGTCTAATGAAATTTTTCCTTTTCCATTCATAGTAGAAATTGAATATGCAGAAGAATTCAACTCCTTAAACTTAGATGAAATTGCATCAAAAGCAAGTTGATAAGAACCATACGACATTATTGACGCAAGAAAATCGTCTTGCGCATCTGCAACCTTGTCTTTGGCAACAACTGCAAAATACACCCTAATTTTTTCAGGATAATCTTCCGCGTGTTCTTCGTCAAATGAAATGTCGAATTCTCCTTGAGTTGACGTATACCATTTTCTGAGTCCTAATTTAAGGTTAGCTATAAATGCGTCGTTTGCAAGTCCAAAATTGAAATAATCGCCATTGTTTGCCTCTTGAAGCACAGGCGTCATTGGAGCATTTTGGTCAATTCTGATTTTAATACCGCTTGTCAATTTTTTGTTTTCAATCTCTTTCCATTGATAAGCCGCGTCGTTATAAGTCAAATTAGTTGATGTAGAGTCAACACCAACGCCAACGGTAAATTTTGCAACAAAGTCAAAGTTTTCAAAAATTGAACCACCAGCAGTTATATTTCCGTAACTGAACTTAATGCTATCAATATCTGGCAAATATTCAACCGTCATATCTGGGAGATTAAACTTTGTTGAATTTATTTTTGTTATGTTAAATTTGGCTAGTTCGTTGGTATTGTTAAAATCAATGCTGTCAACAGAAACGATAACACCGTCTTTTATAACCAAAATATGGTTTTTATCAACGCCGTTGAACAAGACAAAGTTACCAGAATATGAACGCAAACTATTGTATACGTTTCCAACTTTTTGTTGTATTGCCAAAGTTAAGTCAAAACCGTTATGCGCCCAAACTTCACCAGTTACTTTCTGATTAAAATAGCTTGTAGGAGCATTGGACGTAATTTCATAGCTTGGGTTCACGTAGTCCACGTTAATGTAATAGGTAATAGGCGTCGCAATATGTCCCGCCAAATCTAATGCATAGAAAGTAAAGGCATATCTGCCAACGCCTGTAACACCCGAATTGTAATCGGCTGACGTTGTAAATTTGCCTGTTGTAAAGTCATAACCTAACTTAACAAATGCTTTATTATCCTGAATTTTTAGGTACGTTGCATTGTCGATTATAGATTGAACGTTGTTGTAAATTGTCGGAGATGCAATGTTTTTTTCAACTTTGCAGAACCAAAGATATTTTGAGTTTCCGCGTTCAGTCGTAATATCAACGTTATCTGTCATAGCTGTGTGGAAACTAGAGGTATTAAACCAAGTTGACAGCGCAGAAGTTGACATATATTTGGATAGTTCCGTTCCCGCCAAATCAAGAGATACGTTGTTAGGTGTTGCAAGGTCGATACCGTCAACTGCAATAGTTTGGAACAACTTTGTTTGGTCGTTCAAACCATAGTCGCTGACAACAACACTAACAGTAGTGTTTGTGTAGAAATAAACGTCAACTTTCCATCTGACACGCGAACCGCCAACAGAAGAAACCTTAGCTCTTCCTACCACCGTGCCTCCAACGGTAAAGTCCTTTTCAATAATCTGTGTGCTGTAAGTAAAGTCAGAATTACAACGTTCGTAACAGTTGAATGTTGTGTCACCAATCTTGATAGTCTTCACACCAGACGAGAACGTGTCGTAGTTGTTGAGAACAGTACAGCCTTGATAGCCGTACAAATCAAGGAACGTGGCAGAATACGTCTTATAATATTCTTGTCCGTTTATTGTTCCAAGGGGAGAACTTACGTATGAGACGAGTTTTATGTCATTTCTTGGAGACGCTGTGTTAATTGAACCGTCTGTGTTTTTGTAATAGAGTTCATCTTTGTCTAATTGTTGAGCGAAAATTTGTGAATATACAGGCCAGCCGTATGCGATGGTGGATTCGGGACGATATGGCTCTGTTTTGAAACCTGCTCCGCTTGTTGAATAACTTTCAATTTTAGGAGCTGCGCCGTCTTCGTTATGAGAAGATGCGGTGTCTTGATTGTTGTTGTATGTAATTGTAAAAGTTGTCTTAATATTGTCAACTCTAAAAAGGTCAAAAGGAGTGGTAGCGTTATCACTAGCAGTTTCGCCACACGTTACAACAACAGCAATATTTGAGGCGTTTGCATCAAGTTCTAAAGTGCGATTAAATTGTTCTCCATCACCGCTTTCGTTGTTAGAAAGAGAATAACCACGGTCTTCATACCATTTTTTTATCTCTTTCATATATGCTGTTTGAACACCACCGCCCCACGCTTCATCATAATAAGTAAATGCATCATTGACCAACGGGTCTTCGCTTGCAGAATAGGGGTTTGCGGTTTTAATAATTTTGAATTTAAGTTTCTGCCATTGTCTATTATCGTGGTTGTTCATTTTTCTAGCTATAACCGACACATCAACTTTAACGGAAAACTTTGAATTTTCTTTAATCAAACTTAACAAAAACGGAGATACAGCCAAGTTTACAACACCAACAGTTTGGTTTACTTGAGCATAGGTGGCAGAAACAGTATATCCTTTTGCGTGTTCAGTTTTTCCGTCTGAGTCACGAGAATATCCAATAATTTCCGCCGTGCTACCGTATTCACCACTCTTATCATCGTTTTGGTTTGCAACGCTAATGTTGTTTTTGGAGTACGTTGCGTTTTGATAAGTCAACTGTCCGCTAGTCCAAGTTTGAGTGTTTGCAGTCGAATTTCCAGGAAACTTTACGCCATTAGATACAAAAGCGTCGGCATCAATATTACCGTGATATTGGTCATCTGGCAACATAGCCGTGCCACCTGATATAGCGCCGATACCGTTTGCAATATCGCCTGTTCCGTTGCTACCGTTCGAAGAAAGACTGCCCAAACTTATTTCCGACGCCATAACAAAGCCGAAAACAAAGGTAAAGCAAAGAGCAAGCGCCAAAACTTTGGCTACTCCTACCCAAACTTTTTTCCTAGAACTGTTGCTGTTGTAAGTCATAATTCCACCTCTAATTGCTAAGCCTTCATACATATACGCGCACAGCGCACGTATACGCAAAAATATACAACAATATATTACACCAGCATAACGCAATATGTCAAGTACAATATC
>CAZQGE010000001.1:62582-85529 GCA_964592815.1 uncultured Bacteroidaceae bacterium
AAAAACACCCTCTATAACAATTGACATTCTTTTTTAATTTAATACTATTAGATATACTGAAAACCAACAGCTATTTCAAAACAAAAAAAGCAGCCTTTCGAGGGCTGCTTTTTAAGTTTTTATCAATAAAAAAATTATTTATTTCTGAGTTCCGTTCTTCTAATTTTGCCTGAAATGGTTTTTGGCAATTCGTCAACAAAAACGATAACTCTCGGATATTTGTATGGTGCCGTTGCTTTTTTGACATAATTTTGTATATCTTTTTTCAATTCTTCTGACTCAGTATAACCCTTTGACAAAACTATTGTAGCTTTTACAATTTGTCCGCGCACAGGGTCTGGCACGCCAGTAACAGCGCACTCTAAAACCGAGGGATGCTCCATTAAAACGCTTTCAATTTCAAAAGGTCCAATTCTATATCCGCTTGATTTTATTATGTCATCTGTTCTGCCGACAAAGTACATATATCCATCTTCATCACACCACGCCATATCGCCTGTGTGATAAAGTCCATCGTGAACTGCTTTTGCAGTTTCATCAGGATTGTTGTAATACTCACGGAATAGTCCGTATGGTCTACCTTTGCTTATATCGACGCAAATTTCACCAACGTCACCCATTTGAACTTCTTTACAATCACCGTCAACCAATTTCAAACTATATTGAGGCGTTGCCTTGCCCATACTTCCAAGTTTTGGTTTTGAACCTACAAGGTTTGCTATTGTAAGAGTCGTTTCCGTTTGCCCAAAACCTTCCATAATTTCAAGCCCAGTTGCGTTTTTAAGTTGGTTGAAAACTTCTGGGTTTAATGCCTCGCCTGCCGTGGTGATGTATTTAAGCGAACTCAAATCGTGTTTACTCAAATCTGCCTTAATCATAAACCTATAAATCGTTGGAGGCGCGCAAAAAGTTGTGATATGATATTTTGCAATCATATCCAACAAGACGTCTTGCTCAAACTTTTCAAAATCATAAGTAAATACGCAACCACCCAAAAGCCATTGACCGTACAATTTACCCCAAACTGCTTTGCCCCAACCTGTTTCAGCAACCGTAAAGTGAACTCCGTCTTTTATGACTTTGTGCCACCATTTGCCTGTTACAAAGTGTCCAAGCGAATAGGTATGTTCGTGTGCGGCTATTTTTGGATATGCGGTTGTGCCAGACGTAAAATACATAAGCATAAGCTCATCACGCATTGGTGCCGTGCCATCAACAGGACGGCTATATTCAAAGCCGAATTTGCTTACTTCTTCTTGAAAATTGCGCCAACCGTCCACAACTCCGCCAGCAACAATTTGGATTTCAACTTGCGAGCATTTTGTTATTGCTTTTTCTGCCTCCGCAACGGCATTGCCTGTGGCGGTGCAAACAATAGCTTTGACACCTGCGCTGTCAAACCTATAAACAAAATCTTTCTCTTTTAATTGGTCTGTTGCGGGGATAACTACCGCACCAATTTTGTGTAGCGCAATAATAATTGTCCAAAATTCCCAATGACGGCGCAAGACCAACATAACCTTGTCGCCTTTTTTAATTCCAAGTGAAATAAAGTAATTCGCTGCCTGGTTAGACAGCTTCATAATGTCGGCAAAAGTGAAAATTCGTTCTTCAAAATTATTAGAAACCCAAATCATTGCTTTACGGTCTGGGTCGTTTTTGCCGTAATAATCAACTACGTCAAAACCGAAATTGTAAGTTTCGGGAGCGTGAAAAGATATACCTTCTAGGCATCCATTTTCATCAATTTTTTCAGTTAAAAATTTTTCGTATAATTCCATAAGACCATTTTTTTGGATGTAAAAATTAAATTTACATATCCTTTTGCCATTTTTTTAGTTATATAAAATAATACACCAGTATGAAAAATCAGTCAACAAATATAGAAATCATAACCTCATTTTTTCATAATATCCTTTATTTATAGGGTTATATCCTTTAATTACGTAAATATCTTGAAAAAATTGAGATATAGTCTTATAATATTATCAATTTATATTATGAGGTGACACAATGAACATTGGAGGCATTATCGGAGTTGTTATTGCTGCGTTAGTTTTGGGACTTATAATTTTTATGGTCATTCGAACCGCAATGAACAAACCGCAAAAGATGGAAAAAGTCCAAATTGAATGCGCTGAAATTGATAAATCTTCTGCCGTACAACACTTGCAAGAAGCAATACGCATTAAAACGGTTTCTATGGTTGAGGAATACGTTGACAACACTCAACCTTTTTATGACTTTCAGGCTTGGCTTAAAAAGACTTATCCTTTGTTACATAAAAATTCAGAACTTACAGTAATTGAAAATTTTAGTTTAATTTATCATATCAAAGGTAAAGACCCTTCACTAAAAGGTGGTTGTTATCTTGCGCATATTGACGTTGTACCCGCGCCGTCCGACGGTTGGGAGCACGAACCATTTGGCGGAGAATTGACTGAAGACGGATATATTTACGGCAGAGGTGCGCAAGATATGAAAGGACATATGATTGCGCTTTTGGAAGCCATTGAATTTCATTTGAAAAATGGCAAGCAATTCAATCGCGACCTCTATCTTTGTTTTGGACACGATGAAGAACCAGGCACATCGACTAACGGCGCAAGCAGCATAGTAAGATATTTGAAAAACAAAGGCGTTGAAATGGAATTTGTCGTTGACGAAGGCGGAACTGTCTTAGATGGAAAATTGCTTGGGATACCGCATACTGTTGCGCTTATAGGCGCTTGCGAAAAAGGAAACGGCGACCTTGAATTGGTTGTGAAAAAATCTGGAGGACACGCCTCAAACCCAAAAAATCCAACGGCAGTCGGAGTTCTTTCAAAAGCCGTGTATAAAGTCGAATCTCATCCTATGAAAACCCGCTGGACAAATATGTCAAAAGAAATGTTGCGTTCGCTTTCGCCATACTGCAACCCTGTGTTCAAATTTGTTTTTACAAACCGCGACATATTAAGTCCATTGCTCAAATTTATTTTGACAAAAGCAGCACCTATGACAAACGCTTTGGTGAGAACAACTTTTGCACCAACAATGCTTTGGGGTTCAGATGCAAGAAACGTAATTCCGACAGAAGTCAAGGCAAACATAAACTATCGTATGATAACGGGTGAAACTGCTGATGACGTAAAAAAATATCTTGAAAAACTTTTAGGAAAACAAGTTGAAGTAAATCTTCTTGCATATTCCAATCCCTCGCCAGAAGCGGACGTTCATTGCTCAGCTTATCAAAACATATCAAAGAGCATAACTGAAGTTTTTGATGATATCGTGGTTGCGCCATATCCGTTTATAGCCGCATCTGACGCAAGGTTCTACAATCCGTTAACTGACAACGTGTTCCGCTTTGGACCTTTCATCAACAGCTTGGACGACCAAGCAAGAATACACGGCAGAAACGAAAGATTACACGTTGACCAACTTGAAAAAGCAATTCAATTCTTTGTAAAATGCTTTGACAACACTTTGAACTAATAAATTTCAACATTATTGCAAAAAAATAACTTAAAACCGAGTTTTCAAACTCGGTTTTCTTGTGCGTAATTTTGCGTCAAATACAACAATTAGTAGCTGTAAAAAAAATTGTTATAATTACTTGAAAATATAATTATAGCGTGTTAAACTTACTTTCCGTGCACAAAAGAAATGAGGAGAAAAACAATGCCAAACAACACAGATAACAGCTTAACACCCTTAGATAGTAAGGTTCAAAAACTGATTATCCTTTTTGTGTTTGAAAAAATGGCTATTCCACTTTCTGAAAGCACGGTTTTGGACGTTTGCAGTTCGGATAATAATTGGCTTACATATATGGAGTGCAAGCAATTCCTTTCGGAACTTGTTGAAACAAACTTGCTTTATCGTGTTCCAAAAAGCGAGTGCTTAAACATTACCCAAGACGGGGTAAGTTGCTTATCGTTATTCTTTACACGTATTCCGTCGTCAATTCGTGATGAAATTTCCGATTATTCGCGTGAAAACAGAATGCGATTCAAAAAGCGTCAATCATATTTTTGCGATTATACAAAAAACAATGACGGTTCTTATACTGTAATTATGAAAATCAACAACGATATTTCCACTTTGATGGAACTTAAAATGGTTGTTGCAAACAGACAGCTTGCAAAATATCTATACAAAAGTTGGGTTGATAAAGCAAGCCAAACTTATGCAATGCTTTACGACACGTTGCTTGACTGGTAAACAACTTTGCGCATATTTGCAACTATCAAAATTGCCAACAAAAATACTTTTGAAACAAAAAAACAGCTTACAATCGAGCTGTTTTTTATATTTTGAATTACATTTCAAACTTATTGATATTTTACCATTTGATTTTAAGTTGTTGACAACAATTTGTCATCAATCAAATTCAACCAAAATCTTATTGTATTTGTACGGATATTTCTCGCATTCCTCAAACACAGGTTGCAATTCCTCAAAATTCACGCTTTTATTTATTATTCCCTCAGTTTTGATGATTTCGTTTGCCAAAATATTTATAGCAGACGACATTTCACCATATCCGTTTGAAATACCTTTTACAGTCAAGTTTTTACGCAAAAGAATTTCAGCGTCAATCTCATGTTTTATTGCGGATGCATATCCACTTATCACGACTTCTCCGCCGTCCTTGACCAATCTTACAGCGTTGTTCAAACTAATTCCGTCGCCAACGTAAATGACGTATTCGCTTTTACGTCCAGCGGTAATTTCCTCTACGCGTCTTTCCAAATTGTCTAAAGTGGTATTAAGCGTATAATACACTCCCCAATTTTCAGCCAATTTAAGTTTGTCTGCATCAAAGTCAACCAAAATAGGCACCATTTGATAATATACGGCAAGTTGAGCAACAATCAACCCTAGCGTACTTGCGCCAACAACCACAATATAATCGCCCTTTTCGCATTCAATTTCTGTGAACACTTTAAGTGCCATTGCAATATATTCTGCAAAGATAGCGTCGTTATCAGAAATTCCATCTGGCAAGACATAAACATTTTCAGTAGGCAAACAGCAAAAATCTGAAAGCAGTCCGTCAGTATCAACGCCCATTGTAAGCACTCTTTTGCTTCCAAAAATCTCTTTTGCCACAAATGGACTTACTACCACACGCGCACCCATTTTCAAACCGCTGCTTTCTTCCGCTTCAGAAACATACCCTATCGCAGAGTGTCCTGGGACTTTGATTATTTGATTGCCAATATTCTGCATAAAATAGTTGACGTCGGTAGAAGAAATTGCAATTTTGGAAAGTTTAATCTTCACTTGATTTTCTTCACGGTGAAGTGTCTTTTCCACAATCTTCATATTTGTCGCATTTTCTATTTCCCAAGTTTTCATATATATCCTCTGATAAGTATTTTATCACAAAAGCTCAAGTATATCAAGTTTTTAGATTTGACTGGTAAAACCTCAATAAGTAAGCATCTTTGCGTATGGAGGCAAAGATAAAATCTTTTTGTTGCTCCCTGAAATGTCAAACTGGTCGCGATTCAAGCTGTTATCTGCCAAAAAATATACTCTGTTATGTTTCCATAAATTTTGCGCTTCATTATACATTATATTTGTTTCAAAAATTTTGTCGCAAATTTCCGGGTTCACTCTCACCAAAAGCGTATCGGGACGCTTTTTGATAAAGTAATCAATCATTTCATCTCGCAGAATAAATATCAACTGTTCAGAACTAATTACATATCCGCCCATACAGGAAGTGCAAGGCGTCAACATAAAATTATCCACAGGGAGATTAGCCTTTTTTCTTGTCAGCTCAACAAGACCTAAGTTTGTCATAGAAACAACGGTGGTTTTAAGTCTATCCTTTTTGAGGTTATTTCTTAAAAATTCAACCACTTCTTCCTTATGCCCTTCGTCTGTCATATCAATAAAGTCGATGATAACAATTCCACTTATATTTCTAACACGCAACTGCTTTGCAATTTCTTGCGCCGCCAACATATTGGTTTTGTAAACAGTATCTTCCAAATCTTTTGTGCCTACAAATCGCCCTGTGTTAACGTCAATTACAGTCAATGCCTCAGTTTTATCAATAACCAAATATGCTCCATTTTCCAAATCGACACGGCGGCTTGCAAGGTTGTTTATTTGCTGGCTAAGTCCATAATGCGCCATAATATTGCGTTCACCGTAATATACTTCAATTTTTGCTTCGCCAACTTTTCCGTCTAAATGATGAGCTACTCTTGGTTCATTGACGACAATGCTTTCCACGTCCTCGCTGAACGTGTCGCGTATTGCCCTTTCAAGCAACATTGCGTCCTTAAAAACAGCAGAGCAAGTTTCTGTGCGATAATAATCCATTTGGATTTTTTCCCAAAGCCTTACAAGTTTGTCGGCTTCAACAATTAAGTCTTCATCGCTTGCGCGGTCGGCGGCGGAGCGCACAATAAAGCCCATATTTGGAGGCGCAATGCTATGAACAAAGTCCTCAAGATAATTTCTGCGCTCCTCATTTTCAATTTTTCTGGAAACTCCAATAAAACTTGAACGAGGCAACAAAACAAGAAAATAACCAGGCAACGTAATGTCGGTGGTAAGTCTTGCGCCTTTCATTCCAAACTGTTCTTTGACAACCTGACACATAATAACATCTCCAGGACTTACGTTCAAAGTTTGTTGGTCACGCTTAGGATTAACTTTGCCATTGTCCACAAGCGAGTCGCCTGTATAAAGAAATCCGTTGCGTTGTAATCCAATGTTAACAAAGGCGGCTTTCATACCAGACAAAACGTTTTCGACTTTGCCCTTGTAAATATTGCCTACAAGTTCTCGCATAGAAGCTCGTTCAACCGAAAAATCAATAAGTTCTCCGTCTTCACTCAAAGCAACTCGCACGCAATTAGGGTTGTAATCAATAAAAAGTTTCTTCATATATATCTCACAAATTTTAATTCAAAACCCAATAATCTTGTTTTCTAAAGCCACGTCAACGTCCAAATATTCGTCTTCAAACAATATATATTGCTTTGTTTTCAAAACGTCAGTCAATGATAGGTCTCTTTGAAAATCACAATTGATTTGTCCTATAACTCTGTCAGGTCTTAGATTATTGTTTCCAGACGCAAGCCTAAGCCCCAGTTTACCCGAGCTATTAAACACGTCGAAAATTTTGTTTCCTATGTCATCGGTTACAGTTTCACCTTTAACCAAGAAAGTAGCAATGTACTTAGACATAGGTTTTATGTTTATACCTTCGTATGAAGTGTCCAAGACATAATCTGCTGCCACAATTTTGCCTTGAAGTTTTGGTTCTTTTTCAACATAAAATGCTTTGACAGCTTTCAAATCGTCCGTAACGCTCGCATTAAATCTTAACAGGGCTTCGTTTGGGCTCAATTCGGTATTTATGCTTATGTACTCCGAAACAGAGCCTATGCCTAACACAGAAGGTGGAGAAAAGAAAAGCAATGGATGCGGATTAAATCCTTCTGAAAATTTGACAGGTATTTCTGCGCGCCTAACAATAAGCTCCATATTGCGGAGAACGTCTATATGCGAAACAAATTTCATTCCGCCTAATTTTTGGTATTTTAGAACTATCATATTGTGCATTTCCCCAACTTATTTGCTCCGCAACCGTTGCAGCTTTCACGACAGCTTTTTGTTGTAACACCTAAATATCCCAATTTTCTTTCATTCAAAAGGTAGTCTTTTGACACGCCTATGTCAATAAAGTCCCAAGCAAGCGGTTTTGTGGTGTCGTGAGCAGAGGTATATTCATTCATATCCAATCCGTTATCCGCAAACGCTTGTTGCCAAACGTCCCAGTTAAAATATTCAGTCCAACCGTCGAATTTTGCGCCTAAGCGGTACGCTGTTTCAATGACGGCAGACTGTCTTCTGTCGCCTCTTGCCAACGCCCCTTCAATAACAGACGTTTCTGCGCCGTGCCACGAAAAATTTACACCTTTTATATTACGCAACAAACCTCGCAAATAATTTTGACGTCTAAGCATTTCGTCAAACGAAATTTGAGCTTCCCATTGAAACGGAGTTGACGGCTTTGGAATAAAAACCGCGCAACTCACAGAAATATTCAAATATCTTTTGGGGCGCATTTCCTTGTGCATAGTTTTAAGTCTTTGGCAAATCTCTGCAATTCCGTCCAAGTCTTCATCGGTTTCAGTTGGCAACCCTAGCATAAAATACAGCTTAATTGAATCATATCCCGCTTCAAAAGCAACAGATATTTTGTCAATTTCCTGCTCGCTTACATTTTTATTTATTACATTTCTAAGCCTTTGCGTCCCTGCCTCGGGAGCAAAGGTTAAAGAACTTTTTCTTGACTGCGCCGCCATTTCTGGCTTAAAAGAACTTATACGCAAACTTGGCAACGCTAAATTTACATTGTTTTGCTTGCAAAACTCACCTAGATTTTGCTCTAGTTTTTCAAGTTCGCTATAATCACTTGTAGAAAGTGAACAAAGCGACAACTCGCCGAAACCCGTGTTTTTTATGGAATTTATGCCAAGTTCACACAACCTTTTTGCGCTTCTTTCTCTAATTGGTCGATAATAAAACCCAGCTTGACAAAATCTACAACCACTTGCGCAACCCCGATAAAGTTCAAGCGTAGTCCTATCGTGGACAATCTCTATGTTAGAAACCAACGGTTTTTCGGGAAAAGGCGTATTTTCAAAGTCTTTTACAACCGCTTTTTTTATAATTTCATTTTCTTTGAGCAAAAGAGGCACGTACACCCCTTGTATATTTTTCACTTTTTCAAGTATTTCGAGTTTGCTCCACCCTTTTTCCTTGCCTTCCGAAACCACTTTAAGCAATTCTAAATCAGCTTCCTCGCCTTCTCCAATTACAATACAGTCAAAAAAATTGGCGAATGGTTCAGGGTTTACAGCGCACGGTCCACCTGCAATCAAGATTGGGTATTCTTCACCTCTATCTTTTGCATAAAAAGGAATGCCTGCCAAGTCAAGCATATAAAGTATGTTTGTATATAAAAGTTCAAATTGAATTGAAAAACCTAACACGTCAAAATTTCTAAGCGGAGTTTTTGTTTCAAGCGAGTAAAGCGGAATGTCGTTTTCACGCATCTTTCTACTCATATCAGGCCAAGGCGCATAACATCTTTCGGCAATAAATTCAGGTTCAGAGTTTATGATATGGTATAAAATTTGAACGCCTAAATTGCTCATTCCAATTTCATAAACATCAGGAAAACAAAAGCAAAACTTAGCCTTTGCAGATTTTGTCATATCGGGAGTATTCCACTCTCCGCCTATATACCTAGCAGGTTTTTCCACATAAGGCAAAATTTTGTCTATCTTTTTTTTCAAATTGGTCACGTTAAATCTCCATTGTCAAAGCAGCGGCTCCAACAATTCCCGCATCGTTTTTAAGTTCCGCGGCAACCACCTTAATTTTGGGATTAAACTTTGCACCATAAACGTTTTTGGACACATATCTTTGCAGCGGCAAAATTAGTTTGTCGCCTTCTTTTGAAATGCCTCCGCCAATGATTATTATTTCAGGATAAAAGATATTCGCCAAATTAACAAGTCCTGTCCCTAAATATTTGATATATCTCTTAAACGTCGAAATCGCAGCTTTATCATCACATTCCATAGCCTTAAACAGCGTTTTTCCGTCAAGACCGTCTTTTTTTATAATTTCATTCAAAATGCTTTCGGGGTGTTTTTGTGCGGTTTTTTGAGTTTGTTCAATCAATGCCGTCGTTGAAGCATAAGCCTCAAAGTGACCCTTTTTGCCACAACCGCATTCCACTCCGCCTATGTTTATTGTTATATGTCCACCTTCAGCTCCAGCAGAGCGGTTGCCTCTGAGCAATCTTCCGTCAACAATAATACCTGTGCCAATTCCTGTGCCAACAGTAACAAGCAAAACGTCCTTAGCGCCCTTTGCCGCGCCGAAATATGTTTCACCAAGCACAGCGCAATTTGCGTCGTTTGAAATTTTTATATTTTTAATCCTTGTCTTTTCTTTAAGCACCTTTACCACAGGTGTCCTTATCATATTTATATTGCAACAATAACGAACCTCGCCTTTTTCATCATAAACCGAACCAGGAAAACCAAGGCCAACTCCACTTATATCTTCCACTTTTAACGATGTTTCTTCAATAATAGAATTCACCATTTTTGCGATGTCATCTATAATTTGTAGTCCGTCTTTGTTTGTATCTGTAACAATGGTTTTTCTTGCACTTATCTTTCCATATTCGTCCAGAAGCGCACATTTTATGCTCATTCCGCCGACGTCTATACCAATATAATTCATAACTATCTCCTGATAAAATGTTTTTACACTTCTAGCTTATATATAGATAGTATTTTATCAATTTGACTACACAAAGTCAACTTAATATAACTTAGCCGTTTATTAACAAAGATACATTTATCAAAATTATGAAAAAAGCCAATGTTCAAATCGGTTTTTACTTTCTTCTTTAATTGGTTCCAAATATTTATAATTTTTCCATATTTTCAGCTTTAAGATTGTTTTCAAGCAAAATATGCTTATTATACGCTTTGCCTATTTCTACGCTCAATTTGTTTGATAGCGCAAGTTCTTTCAACTGTGCTTCGCTTAATTGAAACAACTCTTTATCTTTATCCATAACAACAAATTCTGTTTCCGACAACGTGGAAACGTGATGGTAGCATCTTAAAATTGGCGTATTAGGGCTGATTTTAATTACCTTTTTTTCAACTCCTATTTCATAGTTTTTGCTTGATGAGTCTAAAATGCTTATATACATTTCCTTATTTGCGCCAAATAGTGCGCCATACAACAAAAACAACGCTGACAAACCAAACGTATAATTGATTTTGGAAAAAGCTGAGGCAATAAATAATCCCAAAAATATAAAGCTGATTATCACCCCGCCAAGTTTAAGCCATTTAACAGCTTTTATCTTATTTTTTGCAAAACCTAATATTACACGAGAACCGTCTAATGGATATACTGGCAACAAATTAAACAGCGCAAGCGACATATTTGCGTAAAAAAAGTCTATCGAATAATTATAAAAAGCAGGTGATAGCCACCAAACCCCCAGCAAAAGCAAAGCCGTCAGCAAATTGACAACAGGTCCACCCAATCCAATAATCACACTTGAAACGCGGTCGAATCGGTCAACGGTGCTCATAAGCGCACCATAAGGCATAATCACAACCTCTTTAAGCACGTATCCCCGTGCTTTTGCTGCCAACGAATGTCCGGTTTCGTGCAACACAAGCGCAAGCATTGCCCACAATAGGGCAAATGCTCGCCCCGTTGCAATCAAAAACAAGACAAGCACAAAAAAAAGAGGATTGATTTTTATCTTCATCAAATTATTCTGCTTACTTCGCTAAATAATTCCTTTGCAGCTTGCAAATCGGAAGTGAACGACACAAGATTAGCAATCAAAAAGCCTAGCGATATGAATACACCAATCATTATAGGTATTATAGCCATATCAAGCAAGTCAAGTCCCAGCGGCTTTTTTAATGCACGACGCATTTTTTTTCTTTTAACTTCATTGACTACAAAGTTGTTTTCACTAATTTCTACGGCAAGTTTTTGTTTTTCATCAAAATCCATAAAACACCTCGCCTAAATACTATGTAGAATATGTCAAATCTATGCACACTAAAATCTTTTATAGTCCATTGTCGTGTCAAACTGTTTAATACGGGTCGCCTTTGCCTGAATATTTACGCAAAAAACTCCTTCCAAATCCTGGTCAATTTCAATTTTGCATTGTTCGTTTAGGTCAAAGTAGTCGTTAAGCAATTTTTGACAGTCGCCTGACAATGCCTTTATAAAGCCGTCTTTTACGTTTACTTTGTCTTTTGCAAGAATATGTCGCAATCTATCTGCCATCATTTTAGAATTTGTCAAAGCCATTTTAGCCTCCTAAATTTATGCCTATATTGCACGTCTTTGAATTCTTTTTTATTTTCTGCAATATTTTCTGCCAAAACTTGATACGCTTTATCAGACAATGCAAAATCAGGCACTCTGCCCAGTTGTTGATAAAGCGTTATGCAATCGTCTTCTGGGATAACTCCAATTGGTGGTAAATGCAACAACTTTGCAATATCAATTGCGCTCATCATCTCGCCTCTTGACACCATATCCGCTCTTATACGATTGACCACCAAAGACATATCTTGCAATTTGTAACTTTGCAACAAACTGACAACTTTGTCAGCATCTCTAATTGCAGACGCTGACGGAGTTGTTACGACAATTGCCTCATCAGCAGCTGACACAGCACGGTGAAAGCCTTGCTCAATGCCCGCAGGGCAATCAATAAGCACAAAATCAAACTCTTTTAATCCGTCCACAACGCACCTAAACGCTTGCGTAGTTATAAGCGTATTATCACGTGCAGACGGCAAAACTTTCATTGAGCTTTCCGCATCTCCCACTAATGCCTGAAACGCTCTACATTTGCCAAGTAAAACGTCGCCAATGTCATAAACAACTCGGCTTTCAACCCCCACAACAACGTCCAAATTATTCAAACCAACATCACCGTCAACAAGGCAAACCCGAAAATTCATATCGGCTAATTTGCGCCCTAACGTAGCGGTAACCGTGGTTTTTCCGACGCCTCCTTTGCCAGATGTTACAACAATCTTTCTCATAATAGAAAAATAACACAACAGACACCCCGAAAAGTGTCTGTTTTTAATGATTTATTTGGTTTTTTGTTAATTATTGGACTTTGCAATATATGCAAATATGCGCATACATAGCTAAAACCTAAAAATTTGCAGTATCAGGATACGAACCTAAACGTGCGCATATATCCAAGTTATCCAAAAATTCTATATCTTCAGCATCTAGATTGAAATCAAATATTTTTGAGTTTTCAACAATGCGAGAAGGGTTAACAGATTTTGGAAGAGGCAAAACTTCTTTTTCTAAACACCAACGTAACAAAATTTGCGAAGGCATTTTCCCGTGCTTTTCTGCAAGCGCCGTAATCTTTGGGTCAGAAAATACCCTAGCTTTGCAAAGTGGCGCCCACGCCTCGACAAGCAGTCCGTTTTCCTTACAAAATTTAACGGCTTCTTGCTGTGTATATCCAATGTGAAATTCAATTTGATTGACCATAGGTTTGACGTCACATTCCTCAAACAAACACTTTAAGTGGCTTGAAAGTGAGTTGCAAACCCCTATTGCGCGCACTCTGCCTTCTTTATACAAAGTCTCAAAAGCACGCCAAGTGTCTATAAATTTTTTAGGAAAGCTATCTCTAAATGCCAATGGATTTGGCCAATGTATAAGGTACATATCCAAATAATCAAAGCCTAAATTTTTGAGAGTTTCATCAAACGAGCGCAAAGTATTTTCATAACCTTGCTCATCATTCCAAAGTTTTGAGGTAACAAAAATATCTTTTCTGTCAATTCCGCTTTGTCTGACTCCTTCGCCGACACCCTTTTCATTTTTGTAAAAACTCGCCGTGTCTATGTGTCGATAACCAGTTTCTATTGCAGACTTAACGCCGTTCTCGCAAACTTCTCCGTCAGGCGTCAAGTATGTGCCGTAACCAACGCACGGGATTTTAACTCCGTTTGTTAGTGTGTAGCAATCAGAAAGTGACTTAAACATAATTTTTCCCCTTAATTTCAGTCCATCTTTATGCCGAGCATATCGCTGAGCAAAGTTCTGTCGTCAAAAAATTTGCTTGCGCCTATTGCAACAGCGTGACCGTTCTCCTTAATTTCCGTTACAGGCAGTTCCAAGGCTTTTTCAAAGTAATCTCTAAGACCAGGAATTTTTGAACTTCCACCCGTTAAAAAAACACCTTTCCGTAATATTTCGGCGGATAATTCAGGAGGTGTTTCAGAAATTACGGACATTGTAACTTCAATAATATTGTCCACCAACGGCAAAACGGAATCACGCATATCTTCTGCGCTTAGCAACAAACTTTTAGGCGTACCGTCACGGCTTCCGCCACTTATCGGGTAACTACCTTCATCGTTTATGTAAAATGACAAAGCTGTCTTTTTCAAGTTTTCTATTGTGTATTCGCCAATTTTTACGCCATAAGCCATATACACCGTATCAATTATTGCGCCATTAAAAGCATCTCCACCAATATTTACAGCGCAACCACTTGCAATTCCGTGGTTCGTAACCGCGGCAATTTCAGTTTTTCCGCCGCCTATGTCAACAATAAGTCCACCAATGCTGTTTGTGTATGCCAACAATGAAAGCGGACTTTCTACCAAAGTGATTTCTTTAACTCCCGCTTTCAAAAACGCTTTTTCAACTGCGCGCCTATCTGAATTTGACAATGCGCAAGAAATGGACACCATAACCTTTATTTTAGGTTGAAAAAATGATTGCGGCACAATCTTTTTCAAAAAGTTTTCCAACAACAACGCACAAATGCCTTCGTCAACAACAACACCTTCTTTTATTGGCGCAACAAGTTTAGCTCCGCCCAAAGACGATGTCATTATGCTTTCAGCTTTATAGCCTGCTTCCCTAATTTCAAAGTGGTCGCGAACTTTTTGAACAATAGCTATGCTAGGCTCGCGCAAAACGAGTCCAATTCCCTTTTGGTAAATGGTAATAAAACTGCTTCCTAGGTCAATGGATAGTTCAATTGCCGACATTGATAACTCCTTCTTTCAGTAAAACCTTAGAAAGTTTTTCAATAGGCAACCCTACAATGTTTGTATAGCTGCCATTGTAACTTTCAACAATTTGCTTATCTTGAATTCCATACGCGCCAGCCTTATCAAGGGGCTTGCAAACGGATATATAACTTTTTATTTCCGCATCAGTCATTCTTTTGAATTTGACTTTAGATGTCACAGCAAACGTAATATGTTTACAAGCGTTTATAACAGTTACGCCCGTAAGCACTTTATGTGTGCGTCCGTTGAGAAACTTAAGCATCTCAAAGGCATTGTTTTCATCAATAGGCTTCCCAAAAATTCGACCTTTGAAAACCACAATGGTATCCGCAGAAATTATACAAGCCTTTTGACAGGCACAATTTTCTTTTACGGTTTGGGCTTTTAGTTCTGAAAGTTTTTTGACCAACTTCACCGGAGTTTTTGCCTTAACGCTTTTTTCATCAACGTCTGCTGGAATTATTTGAAACTCAAGACCTAATTCCTTCAAAAGTTGTATTCTGCGTGGTGATTTTGATGCCAAAACGACTTGTTTTCGTTGCATATTCAATTACAAAATTTCAAGATTTTTATTGTATGCGGACTTAAACTCTTGCGCAGCGGACATTGCGTCTTTTACTTCAAGCGAGCAATCTCCTTCTGCTTCCGTTTTGACAATTACGCTGTCACCAAGAACGTCGCAACTGACGCCTTTTACAACTCCACTCATACTTCTGTCAAAGCTCTCAGCAATACGCAAGATAACAGAAAGTTTTCTGATTGCATCAACATCTTCCGACGTAAGCAAGTCTTTATATTTTAATATATCGTCCCTGCTGAATTCAGATTTGCGGTGCCCTGCTGCAACAAATGAGGCAATAATCAATTCCTTATGCGGCACTCCATAAAGATTGCTGTTAAGTATGATATAGCTGCTGTGCAAGTGGTGATTGTAATACTTGATGCGCATACCGCTGTCGTGCAACAATGCAGCCACCTTCAAAACTCTGACGTACATTCTCGGCAATTTGTGCAAAACTTTGAGTTGTTTGAAAAGTTGAATTGACAAATTATACACGTGTTCCGCGTGGTCGATATTTATGTCAAAGTATTTCATTTGCGTATAAAGCGAATGTCCAAGAACGTCGCTTATCGGTCTTTCATTGACGCCTGGCACAGCATATCTAAACATTGCACCTTCTCTCAATCCACAACCGCTAACCGTAAGTTTTGGAAAATCAAATTTTGACGTAACAGCCTTAATAACCGCCAAAGAACTGGGGAATATGTCTGCCCTGCCACTAGACAAGCCTTTAATTTTGGTCGTGCTGTCCAAATCAAGTTTTTTGATTGTACTGTAAATGTTTTCAAATTCCTGCATAGGGATTTCATAGTTGTGCGTCATATTGAAAGGATATTTTTTAATCATACGACTTATCCGTCCCAAATTTCTGAACGCTCCACCAACTCCTACAAACGCGGTGTCTGGTTCGACTTGACTCAACCAAGGAATTTTGTCAAGTTGCGCGCCAATAAATTCTTCAATTTTCTTTGCGCGTTCCTCAGGCTCGTTCGCGTCGTTTTTGAACAAATCTGTAAGTGTCACCGAACCAAATGGCAAAGTATCAAAATGAATAAGATTTCTACGATTGTAATAAATCAAGTTTGTTGAGCCACCGCCCATTTCCATAATAAAGCCCTTTGGAATATCCATAGAGTTGATAACGCCTTGATAAATCAGCATCGCTTGTTCTTCAACAGAAAGCACTTTTATTTTGATGCCAGAGGTCATTGCTACTTCGTCCAAAAAACTTTTTTGGTTTTTTGCACGTCTAACCGCCGCTGTTGCATAAGCAAAAATCTTGTCTACATGGTTAGCGTCGCAAAGTCGGCGGAACATAGTCAAGGTTTTGATTGTCTGTGCAATACGCTGTGGCTTAATAAAGCCGTCCCAGTCCATATCTTGCCCAAGACGCACCGTCTCCTTGAGTTCGTCAAATACGACGAAATATCCCCCCTCAAGTACGTTGACCAACACTAATCTTGCAGAGTTAGAGCCAAGGTCAATAATTGCGATTTTTTCCATAATTTTTTCTCCTATTGTGGATTTGCGCTACGCGCCTATATATAATAATGTCCTTATGTTAGCAAACTAGTCTTCTTCACCACAATGCAAAATACATTTTGCTGGGCACTTTTCAGAACAAAGTCCGCAACCCGTGCATTTGCTGTAATCAATAATTGGCAAAGAATTTTCCATAACAATTGCGTGTTGTGGGCAAACTTTTGCACACAAACCACAACCTAAGCAACCTACCGAGCATTTTTCGTGAACTTCTTTTGCGCCCCTCATACAGTTGGAGCAAGCCACATAAACTTTAGCTTTTTTAGGTATTCTTTTGATAAGTTTTTTGGGACAAGCCGAAACACATCGTCCGCAAGTTATACACTTTGACTGGTCTATGACGGCAAAGCCACCATCCATAACCGATACAGCGTGTTCGGGACAAGCGTCTGTGCAAGAACCCATACCCAAACAACCCCATTGACAAAGTTTTCTGCCACCGCCAAGCAATTCCATACTACGGCAGTCGCCATAACCCATATAATCGTATTTATCCACGGCGTTGTTTCCGCCACGGCACGCTACAATAAGTTTTGTTTCCTCAGCGGCAACGGCAACACCCAAAATATCGCCAATTTCGCCTTTGTTTGCAACAGACGTAGCGTTACAAGCGTTGATATCAGCTTTGCCTTCAACCAAAGCCTTTGCAAAAGCGTCACAACCTGCATATCCGCACGCGCCACAGTTTGCGCCACTCAGTTTTTTTCTGACCTTGCCAACTTTTTCATCTTCTTTTACGGCAAGTTTTTTTCCTAGTACGGCAAGTAGAACGCCAAACACCAACGCTAAACCCAAGAGGAGAAGCGTTGACCACAGAACGGTCATAGGGTCAACTTTTACAGCCGATATTATCATAAACAAATTCATATTCTCACCTATCTCCGTTATTGCAAAATTATGCTGTTAAACGCCACAAAAGCCATACTCATTATGCTTGCCGTAACAAGCGTAATAGGGAAACCTCTGAAAGGCTTTGGAACAGCGTCTATATCCATTCTCTCTCTAATGCCAGCCAAAAGCAAGATTGCGATTGTAAAACCTACACCGCTGAACACTCCGTTCAAGAATGACTGCAACAAACTCATTGCGCCAACAGTTCCAAACGATTGAATGTTCAAAATTGCAACGCCGAGAACTGCGCAGTTTGTTGTGATAAGCGGAAGATATACGCCAAGTGCTGAATAAAGCGACGGCATAAACTTCTTGAGTATCATTTCAACAAGTTGCACCAATGCAGCAATAACCAAAATGAAAGCTATTGTTTGCAAATATTCAATATGTAAAGCCACCAAAGCAAGCTGAATAAGCCACGTAAATATCGAGGCAATACCCATAACAAATATAACGGCAAGCCCCATACCCAAAGCGGTATCAATCTTTTTGGATACGCCCAAGAAAGGACAAATTCCCAAGAACTGACAAAGCACGAAGTTATTGACGAACATTGCGCCTATAATCAAAAACAAAAATTCCATTACGCCTTAACCTCCTCGCTTTTATTGTCTGGGCATACTGACAAATCTTGATTGTTTTTAACTCCCAATTCCTCATCAATCGCCTTAAATTCTTCTTCCTCTATTTTTGCAGATTCAATTTCCTTTGCAATGCTTAAAAGTTGTTCTTTTTTCTTTTGAGCGCGCTTATCCGTAAAGGCATTGATGGCAGCCATCAAGAAACCAAACGTTAAGAAACCGCCTGCTGGCATAACGAATATACTCATTCTAATGCCTTCGGGAATAAATTCCTTAAACCCGAATTGAAGGCTTCCAAGCGAACCTACAAAGAACGAACCAGCGCCGATAAATTCTCTTATTAAGCCCATAACTGTTAACGAAAGGGTAAAACCTAAGCCCATACCCAATCCGTCCAAAATGCTGTCGGCGACTTTGTTTGTTGACGCAAACGCTTCTGCACGAGCCAAAATTATACAGTTGACAACGATAAGCGGTAAATAGATACCCAACGCATCGTATAGAGCAGGAACAAACTTTTTGAGCAACATTTCGATTGCCGTAACAAAAGTTGCAATAATCAAAACGAATGCGGGTATTCTTACCTTATCGGGAATTACATTCCTTAAAAGTGAAATTAAAGCGTTTGAACAAATCAAGACTAAGGTTGCCGCAAGTCCCATACCTAGTCCATTAAAAGCGCTTGTAGTAATTGCAAGCGTGGGGCAAGTACCCAAAACCAACCTAAAAACGGGGTTTGATGCAAAAATACCGTTGGTAAGGATAGCGCCTCTCTGTTTTAACATACTATCGTTTCTCATTATTTACCTCCCAAACGGTGTTGGTATTCGTAAGCAACTGCGCAAAGAGCGTTGTTAAAACCTTTTGACGTAAAAGTTGCCCCAGATACTGCATTGATTTGCGAATTGTCAACAGGTATCTTGTCTGCTTTAATCAAAACAAACGTGTCAATATTGTCCAAATCTATATTGATATACTTATTTTTCAAGGCACTCATAACCTTATCAAAATAGCCCGCTGTTTCATTTTGAGAAATCAATGAAATATCTTTTATCACGCCGTCAGCCGTCACATAAACCATAAGTTGCAAAGTGCCACCTTTACTTTCTGCGCCAGTCGATTGGTAAATATATGTTTTTACACCTTCTTTTTCAACATAGTAGCAGTTGTTGACAAAGCTTTTGCTTCCTGCAAGATTTTTAAGTTCTGAACTGGGAACTTTTTTAACTGCGTCAACACCTACACCAAAACTTGTGCTTATCTTAGCCATTATGGTTTCTTCGGGGTCAACAAAGGTGAGATAGTTCAAACCGCCTAGCAACGCGCCTGAAATTACGGCGATTGCAACAAGCACAATGATACATTTTGCTATGTCGGAGTTCAAACTAAATCTTTTTTTCATCTTAACGACAGAATTTTGTCCGCCGTCTTCTAAAATTTTATCAGACATTTTGACCTCCTTCTACCGCATTTGCTTTATCTTTTTTTGAATGTTTAGTCATTTTAAGTTTAATTTTTTCTACGTCAACGATTTCCGCAAGTTTCTTTTTTGGAGTTCCAAAAGCCTTAGGCCTCATCTTATCAAGCAGAGGAGTGAGTATGTTCATAATCAAAATTGAGAACGAAACGCCTTCGGGCATTGACGTGTATTTTCGGAATACAACCGTCAGCAAGCCCAAACCTATGCTATAAAAAATAACGGCAATCGGTGAATTTGGAGAAGTTGAATAGTCAGTTGCCATAAATACCGCGCCAAACAACAACCCGCCACTTAATAAATACGTCCAAACAAATTCTCCGCAATAAGGACTTGTGCAGAAGAACAACGCCGTGAAAATTGCAGTTGAAAGAACGTAGATGATTGGAATACGCAAGTCAATGACTTTTCTTACGCCAAGATATACCGCACCAATTAAAATTGCAAGCGCGCTAACTTCACCAGCGCAACCGCCCATTCTTCCTAAGAACATATCAAGTGCGCTCAAACCAGCTGCGGGATTTACACCCGATGCGATGGCGTCCTTAATTCCAGCAAGAGGAGTTGCAGACGTAACTAGGTCAGGCAAATTCAAACTTGCCGTATATTTGAAATATTCAAACAAATTTGCGCCGTTTGAAAGGTCGATAGGCAAAACGTATGAAGTCATAATGCCCGTCCACGCAAGCATAAGGAATATACGCGCGGTAATTGCAGGGTTTGCAAAGTTTTTGCCAATTCCGCCAAACAGCATTTTGACAATTATAATAGCGAACGCGCCACCTACCATAGGTACATAGAATGGAACTACTGGTGGAAGGTTCAATGATAAAATCATACCCGTAACTATCGCCGACAAATCTCCAACGCTCTGTTTACGTTTTGTGATAATGTTAAACAGCCACTCAAAGAACACACACGATGCCACGCATAATACCATCAAAAACAATGGATAAAAGCCATAAATCAATATGGACGCCAACACAGCAGGCAAAAGAGCTATGATGACGTCAAGCATAATGCGTCTTGTGCTATTTGTTGACGTAATGTGTGGGGATGATGAAACAATAAATTTATCCATACTACTTTATCCCCCTAACTTTAATTTCTTTTTTTGCTAATCTCATAGCCTGAACAAGTGGACGTTTTGCAGGGCAAGAATAAGAGCAAACTCCACATTCTATGCAATTCATAACGCCTAGTTTAAGCGTGCCAGCAAAATCTTTCTTCTCAACTGCGTACTCAATTTCTTTTGGCAACAACGTCATAGGGCAATTCTTTATGCACTTTCCGCAGTTTATACATTGAGTTGTAGGACTTTCATTAAATTCGCCGTCAGTCAAAAACAACAACGACGACGCGCCCTTGTTTGTCGGTGTTTTAAGGTTTGCTTGCGCAAAACCCATCATAGGACCACCGCTAACTACTTTTTCAGTTATTTCTTCAGGCTTATTTCCCTTTAATTGGTCGTAAATAAATTGATACGTCGTTCCACCACGCACCCAGAAATTACCTTTAATCTCTACACCGCCACCGCTGACAGTCATAGCACGCATATATAGAGGTTGCCCGTCATATACAGCTTTTGCAACAGCAAAAGCGGTATGCACGTTGCTGACAACGCAACCAACGTCCATAGGCAGTCCGCCAGTCGGAACAATGCGCCTTGTAACAGAATATATCAACTGTTTTTCCGCGCCCTGTGGATATTTGGTTTTGAGTTTCATAATTACTATGTTTTCAGGCGTTTTTTCTGCAAGCAATTTAATTGCGACGGGCTTGTTTGCCTCAATACCTATGTACGCCTTATCAACGTCCAAGGCTTTCATAAGCAACGCAACGCCCTTAAAAAATGTGTCTGTTTCTTCCAAAAGCAAGCGGTAATCGCAAGTTATGTACGGTTCACATTCAGCAGCGTTAATTATCAAAGTATCAACCTTTTTTGATGGCGACAATTTAACGTGTGTAGGAAACGTTGCTCCGCCCATACCAACAATGCCAGCATCTTTAACTCTTTGGAGAATTTCTTCCTTAGTCGGATTTTCCAAAGGTGGCAGAAATTGTTTTTCGTACTTGAAATCGTTTTCAATTTCAATGCACTCACATTCTCCTCCCGTTGCGGTTGGCAGTTTGATAAATTTTGTAACTGTACCCGAAACAGAAGAAAAAACAGGGGCGGACACAAATCCACCCGCTTCTGCCAGAAGTTGCCCCTCTTTGACATAATCTCCTTGAGCAACGACAGCTTTTGCAGGCGCACCTATATGCTGCGACAACGGAATGTACAGCTTATCTGGCACCTTAAATTCGCTTAACGGATTATCCTGCGTAAACTTGTTGGCAGGAGGATGCGTTCCGCGACGAAAAGTTCTCAACATATTGTTCTCTCTCTCCTAACTTTTTGTGTTCGTTAAACTTTTTTTGTATTCAACGATTGTTTTATTATGATAAATTTCAATTCTAAGCAATTATATAATAAATAAACGTTAATGTAAATACCCCTTTTTGCTTTTTTCAGCTAATTTTATAACAAAATTCAACAAAGCAAGCGCAACCAAAAATGCGCCGAATGCTTTTTTCAAACCTTGAGCTGGCACTTGTGTCGCAAAAAATGAAGTTGAGGCGCAACCAATGACGGACGGAAGCAATATCCACGGCAAAACTGAAAAATCTACAAGTTTATTTTTCACGTGAACACTCAGCGCCACGGCTCCCGACGGAATGAAAGACGCAAGGTTGACAAATTGCGCCGTAATTTGTGAGACGGAAAGTCCCAGCGTCAAAAGTGGTATCGTAAGCGTTCCGCCACCCATACCCAAACCCGCCAAAACACCCCCTGCGATACCAGACAAAAAACACAAAAATAAATACATTTTTTTACTCCGTTTATGTATTTTTTTATGCGGTTTTTCATCAAAATTATGTATGGTATATTAAACTTTTGCTATGCTTTTAATGCTTTCTTTCTTATTTTTTACCGTCAATTTTTTCAATCTTATACAGTCAATTTTTTTAGTTTTATACCGTCATTTTCTCTAGTTTAATACCGTCATTTTTTTACAATTTTACGGCTATTTTTTTAGTATATTACTCATTGAAAAAAATGGTAATTTTATTGATAATAACAATGTCAAATAATATCTTAATTTTTTCCATTTCTTATACAAGTTTTTCTTTTTTTGTCAAGAGGGAAAAAGAAAATAAGATCACTTGCAATGCCAGAGAACCGTTTTGAAAGCGGAA
>CAZQGE010000001.1:85539-100078 GCA_964592815.1 uncultured Bacteroidaceae bacterium
TATTTAAGCATTTTTAACCCCGCAAACAACATAAGTCCGTAAAACAAAATATTAAGAAATTCAGCCTTGATTTTTTTAAGCATAACCGCTCCTAAAATTCCGCCTAATACCACCCCTGAAATGGTAGGCAAAAGTATATTAGAATTGAAGTTGCCGCTGACTGCGTAAACAACTGTGCTTATGATGCAAAGTGGCAACATAACAGCTATTGCCGTTGCGTGCGCATTCTTTTCTTGCAATTTTGAAACGTAAGTTAAAACAGGGACGGCAAGCATACCTCCGCCAGCTCCAAAAAAGCCGTTTGTTATTCCAATCAAAAAACCGCAAATAATAAGCAAAACTTTTTTTCCAACCCTTTGCCATCGTTTTTGAAATGCGTATTTATGAAATTTTAATTCACCTTTCGCATTATTTGTTTTTTTTATTGAAATCACGTTCATAATCAAAGTTAGGATACATTAAATTCTCAAAAATATGAAATATGTTTGCAAATTATATGATTTTATATTAAGATATATAAGCGTATCGCTATAATGCGCTCGTGCGCGTGTGCAAATATGCGCGAAAGAAGCAACAAAAAATCAAACATAAAAACATTATTTTATTGCTACAAGGGTAAATATGAACAAGAAAAGAATTACGTTTTTAACAGTTATCGTCACAGTCCTTATGGTGCTGTCACTTTCCATTTTTGTGGCTTGCGACAAAAATTCGTCAACAACCACAGTTACGGAAACTATCAAACCAACGGAAGGCTTGATTATCCCCAACGGAGATTTTAAGGTCACAGGAAGCTCTGTTGCTTATCCTCGCACCTTAACAAATTGGACGGGCGCAAGAATGTATTCGTCAGGCACTTATGCCTCCGATGTTGTTGCCGGCGCAATCAGTTTGGAACAATCTTCCTATAACGCTTACAAAAGCAAGTGGAACGACTCGCTCACTTCCGATTTATACGACGCGTTAAAAACGCACTATTCTTCAGATAAAGACGCCATAAACAATATACTCGGAATTTATATGCCTGAAAAAGACACAAATTTGGGCAATTCAAATGCCAAATACGGTCCTACGGCATTCAGCTATACGTCATCAAGTTTCACGCTTGAAAAGAATAGTTACTATGAAGTTTCAGTCGATGTTTTGACAAAAGATATTGCTGGCAATACAGAAGTCAAAGAAGCCAGCGATAGAAAACCTGGCGCAAACATTTACATTTCTTCAAGCACCTATCAAGAATTCAAACAAATCAACACAAACGGTGCGTGGAAAACATACAAGTTTTATATTGAAACTGCCCCAACCACAACAACAAGTTTGACACTTCGCTTGTCTTTGGGTTCAGCAGACGCTCAAGACAGCAAGACAGGTCTTACTACGGGTTATGCATTCTTTGACAACGTTTCTGCAACAAAACTTACAGATATTGAAGCAGGCGACACCGCAAGACAACAATATTTGAAACAAGTCAAAAATGAAGAAACAGGTGATTCAAGCGTAAAACCTTTTGTTAAAACGGCAACACTCAAAGTTCCAAACGGACACTTCGACTTTGCAGGCAGTTCAGTTTCTTCAACCTCTGCTCCATACGGTTGGTCAGTTGTGACTGGAAACAGCGACAAGAGTGATACCGCACCAAGCGCATCTTACGCGCGTCACGGTGTCATAGACCCAACTTTAATTTCTCAAAACTATGAAAGCTACGGCACAACAATCTTTACAAAAACTAGTGCTTCTGCTTGCTCATCTCTTGCAACAGGAAACATATTGAACAACGCAGACTTTTTGTCTAACATAAAGGATATAAGCAAAGGTTACTCTGCCCTTGGTAACGACAACAAAATCTATATGTTATCTCAACAATATATGACTGCCCAAGGTGCAAAATCGGCTTCTGCAATTACGTTTGAAAAGAATAAACAATACAAACTTTCAATTTCTCTTTACACTTACAACATATATGGTGACGGCGTATCTCTTGTTTTAAGTGGCAGCGACGGTAAAGATATAATTATCAACGGCATTGCAAGAAACAAAGAGGACAGAAAAGCAGTCATTGAAAGCGACCCGTATAAAAACATCAGAGTCGGTCAAAACGGAGCAACATCTGGTCAATGGACAACTTATGACTTTTATGTAAAAGGCAATCAATACAAAGATTTCTCGTACTATCTCACTTTGTGGCTTGGTACTGGTGGAACAAACGACAACACCAAAATCACATACACCAAATATAGCAGCACAGGAAACACAACTGGCTCAACTGAATACACCTATGACGCAAACGGCACTTTCTCAACTGGTTGGGTGTTCTTTGACGATATAAAACTTAGCGAATACGGCGACCAAGGTATCACTTGGGCACCTGGCGCACTTAATGCAGAACAAAAAGTTGACGTAAACGGCACAAGTACGACAAGCATTAACGTCGATTTGGCAACCGCAAATAAATTTGATGGTGTTATTGACACGTCTACACCTATTGGTGAAATAGGCAACGTTGGCAACAAATATCACGTATATAACGGAATTTCAAAAGGTTGGAATGCGATTGTAAGCACAGAGTCCGATGCCGCTTATATTTCAAACAACATTTTGAAAGTTGGCACTATGCCTATTGGCACAACGGCTGATTATTCAAGCTACAATCCGAAACCCAACGTTTTCAACCCTGGCATGCCTTATGATATTCAGAACAAAAACGCTTTAATGATTAGTTTCAGCGACAACGTGCCATCAACCTTTGGTTTTACAAGCAACAGCTTTACCATTGAAAAAAATAGCTTTTCAAGAATTTCGCTTTGGGTAAAAACTCAATTTGTGAGTTCATCAACAGGTATCTATGTTTACCTTATGGATGACAAAGGCACTCCATCTGACAAGAAGGACGACGAAGCTATTATCTCTTACGAAAAAATCAACACCAACGATTTGGATGAAAATAACGGTTGGAGAGAACTAACTTTTATGGTTAGAGGTAACAATGAAAAAGCCAACCAAGTTTATTTCAAATATACGTTAGGCACAGGCAACAACGCAACGGCAAGCACGCTTACAAAAGGCTCGGCTTTCCTCACAAATATGAGTTGGTCTGAAATAAGCTACAAAAACTTCAAAGACACGGCAACAGGAACTTACGTAAAATCAAAAGACTATTCTTCAACTCCAGTCGCAGCATCTTTTACAAACGGTAGATTTGACAACTATGACCAAACAGACGAAAATCTTTACAATGGCACAGCAGATAATACAACACGTATTCCATCAAACTTCTCTCCATCTGTAAAGAATGAGGAAACAAACTTGGTTGCAGGTATAATCGGGCTTGACAAAGACTCTACTTTCAGCGATAACTTGCACTTCAAAGCAAGCGCTCAAACAACAAATCTCTTTGGCGCAAGCAACACTGCCCAATTCAATACCCTATACAACAAAACTGGTGACTACCTTGAAACTCCCGAAAGAATTGGCGGAAAACACTTGCTTGCAATAGGAAGCAAAAACACCGATAAATTTGCCTATGGTTACACGTCCGACAGCTTTACTTTGAACAAAGAAACAAAATACAAACTCAGCGTTTGGATTAAAACACTTAACGGAGCAAAAGCAACTGTAAGTTTAAGTGGTGAAGCCAACTCAGTTGGAGCAACCGCTTATGTTATCGATTCTGCTGAATGGACAAATTACACGTTCTTTGTTGAAGTAGGCTTGTATAACGTTTCGTTAAAACTCAATTTGTGGTTGGGAGACAAAGCCGCTTACGAAGCTGACGAAAACAAAGTAGAAGGAAAATCAAGTGGTATTGCACTTTTTGACACAATTAGACTTGAAAGCCTTAAACCTGACTACGTCTACCCTGGTGACTCTGACGTTACAAAGAAAATTACATTTACTTCTGATGGTTTCAACACAGAATCGACTTCTAGCACTGCGCTTATTAGTGCGTCAAACTGGTCGGGAGCTGCTGACACAAACCAATCGAAAGCTAACACCAAAGCTGGTATTGTTGACATTTCTGCGCCTTCAACAGCAGGCGACGGCACGCACGTTGACTTCCTTGGCAATGCTGACTTAAAACGCGAGAACGTTGTAAAACCAACAACAGATGAATTGAACAAAGAATTCAAAGATTTTGGTATTCTTAAAAATAACACTACTGGCAAATATGATGTCACAGGCACAAAATACGACGTTGAACCTTTCAAGAGCTACACAGGTTCAGAGAAAGATGAACGTATCAAAGAAGACTTGCTAGAATTATTGATTGACATTAAGTTCGCCGCTGAAAAGCAACTTGCGCTCATTGTCCCTGAGGACTTAAAGCATACGACGGCAGGCATTGTCAACGGAAACCAATTCTTGGTTATAAACAACATTAAAGATAGCGCATATACGTATTCAAGTTCAAATTACTCTTTCACGGCAAATACTTGTTACAAAATTTCCGTTGACGTAAGAACGTTTAATGTAGCAACAAATAAAGGTGCGTATATTGAACTTTATCTTGGAAGCGCAAACGAAACAAGCAAACCATTCATATTTAAGGCAATAAACACAAACGGTGAATGGACAACTTATGACTTCTATATTTCAGTTTTAAGCGACAATGTAAGTTCTGCAAAATTGAAATTGGGTCTTGGCAAATATTACAGCGCAGACGACGATACTCTTGCAAGCGGATATGCTTTCTTTGATAACGTATCGTTTGAAAAGGTTTCAATCACAGACTTTGAATCAGCAAAAGCTGGTGACGAAGCAAATGAAAAATTGTTGACTCGTGAGATTACTGAGGAAGCGACAGAAGGTACTCCTTCAAATCCACCAGAAACACAAAATCCTGGCAACTCTTTCAATATGGAATATTTGTGGTGGATGATACCAACAATTTTGCTTGCGCTCCTCACAATTATCGTTGTCATAGTTTTCGCAGTTAGAAAAATTAAACGTCCCAAAAAGGCTTCAATAAACAGCGAAATTGTTAAGACCAATGAAAACATTGAAGAAAAGAAACAAAATTATGATGACAACCGAGAATAATATCTCTTAATCAAAAAAAAACCGTCCGAATATCGGGCGGTTTTTTTGTTTTGATTATACCTTTAATTTTTCAAGCATATATAAGATATGTGAAGAAAATTATTAAGGCTTTTTCTATTGTAACAGGCTTTTCAATAGCTACTCGACTTATTTCATTCGGTTTCAAAATTTGGATGAGTCGCGCTTTAGGCGCGGAAGCAGTTGGACTATACCAAATTGCACTCAGCGTTTTGCTTTTATTTTTCACAATAACAGCAGGTGCGCCAACCGTTTTATCACGAAAAATTGCAGAGGCACAAAGCCAAAATGATACAAAAAAACAGAATTCTTTGACAACTGCTTCACTCATCATAGGAATATCCGTTTCAGTAATTATGTGCGTATGCCTATGGCTTGCAAGAAACAGTTTATCTTTTCTGTTTGCAGACGACAGGTGTGTTGATATATTTTTGATTATGTCCCCTGCATTGATAACGTCAACCTTATATACGTCTTTTAGAAGTTGGTTTTGGGGACGGAAAAGATTTTTGGAGTTTTCCGCAACAGAACTATTTGATGAAATTTTTCGAATTGTGCTGTCCGTTATATTTGCGGGAGGTTTGATTTCTTCTCTAAGCGGAGCAAAAGGCGCTGCATTAGGTCTTACCATTTCCGACATATTATGCGTTTTAATTTTAGGCATTCTTTTTTTCAAAAAAGGGGGACGTCTAACAAAGCCAACGGGCTTCAAGGAAATAATAAAAGCTACAATACCACTTTCCGCAACTAGGATACTCAATAATCTAACAGCGTCACTCACTGCGCTTATCATTCCACAACAACTTGTCAAAGCGGGTATGCCAATAGCTTTTGCGACTGCCGAATTCGGAAGAATATCTGGTATGGCTTTCCCTTTAATTATGGCTCCAATTACAATAGTTTCTTCCCTAGCAGTCGTTTTAATCCCCGATATTGCAGAATTAAACGCACAAAACAACGCGCTTGCAATAAGCAAAAAACTAACTCGTTCAATCAACTTTGCTTTTTTGGTTTCATCAATATTTTTCGTAATTTATCTGCCGTTTGGCAAATACCTAGGCGAATTGTTTTTTAATGACGCAGCCGCTGGAACGTTTGTTTCATATTGTTCATTACTTTTATATCCAATTTCGATAGTTCAAACAACTTTGCCTGTGCTAAATTCATTAGGCAAAGAAAAGAATACATTTATAAATTCTCTGCTTGGCGCGGCTTTTATTCCTATATGTATATTTATCTTACCAAGATATATTGGCGTTTACGCAATGGCTGTCGGCTCTGGCATCAGTTTTGCGGTTACTTCCATATTAAACCTAATTTGCTTAAAAAAGACTTTGGGCATACTACCTAAATTACGCAATAACATTTGGCTTACATTATTTTCCTGTCTTTTGTCAATTCTAACGCTTTTGACAATGCGCTTACTAACGCCATTTACTGGCAAATATTTAGCCATAGCCGTATGCACAGTTTATATTCTTTTGTTTATGTTTATCTTTATTGATGCGTTCAAAATTATTGACTTCAAATATACCTTATTTATGATTTTGCCCAAAAAAGAACGACACTCAAAACAGACAAAGAAACTATTCCCAAAAAAACAAACAAGAAAGAATATAAACAGAAAAATTAAGGTATAATTTTAACTTAATAATTAACTTATTCACCATACGTTTATATTTATTTTTTTAACTGTATAAATTTTCCATTCTAATATATTTTAATGCTTATTTGGCAATAACGTTTGTTTTTCAGCTGTATAAATTTTCCAATTTGATAGATGCTAGCGATATGTTGAATTTATTTATTAGGTGCTTAATTATATATTTCTTTCTTCTCATCGCAATGAGGCTTATGGGCAAGCGACAACTTGGCGAATTGCAACCATTTGAATTTGCAATTACGTTGGTGGCAAGCGAACTTGCTTGCATACCTATGTCCGACCCGACGATACCTATAAGTTATGGAATAATACCCGTATTCACCTTATTTTTGGCACATATTTTGATAACAAAACTAGCGGTGAAAAACATAAAATTCAGAAAGATACTGAACGGCAAGCCTGTTATAGTAATTGAGCAAGGCAATATCCTTCCAAAAATGCTTAAGGAACTAAATATGAACATTGACGACCTAATGGAAGCCATACGTGGATTGGGATACTTTAACCCGAACGAAATTGAGTACGCCATTGTTGAAACAAACGGTAGTTTGACAATTCTTCCAAAAGCGCAAGACAAGCCATTGACCCCAAAAGACCTAAATTTGCAAACAGAGAAATCAATTATGCCCGTTACCGTTATGATGGAAGGTCGTTTTATGGGCGATAATATCTCAAAATTACAAAATTTTGACCGTCAAAAATTGTTAGATTTGCTAAAAAGAAACACTTTGCAAAAGGATAACGTTTTGCTTATGTTGCTTGAAAATGACAAAGTTTTCATTCAACCGTATAATGGCGACAGTATAACCGACAACTTAAAACAAAAAACCGAACTGGACGTAAACGACGGGGGTGCACAATGAAAAGAGTTGTTTTTGCATTTGTTGTTTTGGCAGTTATATTAGTTGCAGGTGTGCTAGAAACGGTTTTTGTGCATAAATTATTTACTGCACTAGACCAAAAATTAGAAAATCTTGAAGTTATGGTGCAAGATGAAAGCGAGTTTGCACTTTCAGAAGCTGAAAATTTGACAACTTGGTGGGAGCAAAAAAGATACGTTCTCGAAATTGTTTCCTATTCCCCAGACATTCGCGCCTTTTCGGTGGCGTTGGGCGAAACTGTGGGTTCACTTAAATGTGGAGATTTTCAAAACAGTCTATCTAAATGCAGGTCGCTTATTGTAATGTCAAAAAATATCCATCAGATTTTAGATTTCAATTTTGAAGATATTTTTTGATTTACACAAAACATTTGCGTAAATCATAAATGTTTCCTGCGCCCAAAAATAATATTTTGCTAAATTTTGCCGATACAGTCAAAATATATCTCAACATATCGTCATTATTTTTGAAATATAAAATATCTTTTTCAAGATATATGTTTCTTAAAGCGTCCACCAACGCCAAAGACGTTATGCCATCTTCCTCAACTTCTCTCGCTGGGTAGGTTGGCATAATAATAATTTGTTCACAATTCTCAAAGGCTTTTATAAATCCATCAAGGTACTTAGCCGTGCGAGAATACGTGTGCGGTTGAAAAACAACCAAAGTTTTTTTTATACTTTGTTCAGCAGATAAAACCGCTGAAATTTCAGTCGGGTGATGTGCAAAATCAAAAATTAGCTCAGCATTTCCAAGCTGTCCAATTTTTTCATATCTGCGTTTAACCCCCTTAAAACTTTTGAGATATTGAATTGCCTCGCTTTGCGTTACACCCAAAAGTTGCACCGCGCCCAATGCAAGCAACGCATTCTTTATGTTGTAGTCGCTTCTGTTTTCAAGTTGCAATTTTCCTTGATAGAATTCATCACAGAAAACCAATGCTTCGCCTAAAATATTTTTGTAATATGTCAAAATTTTACCGTTTGCATAAACAAAATAGTTATATCTTTTTTTCTCGTCTTTTATAAACGATTGTCCATAATCTGACTTTGAGCAATATTCATTGCTGAAAACTCTCATTTCCGCATTCTCTAAAAATGAGTCATAAACCTCAACGATTTTTTCCAAATTTTCATAGCAATCGGGGTGGTCGCAATCTGCATTGGTAACAACTCCAATTTTTGCAGATATTGATAGCACTCCTTTTTTATACTCGCACGCCTCTGTAACAAGAGTATGGTTTGTTTTTCCTTTTCGATAATAATTACCAAAACTCTCCGCATCTCCGCCAATGAAAGCCGTAAATTGTTTATTTTTACATTTCAATATATGTGCAATCATTGAAGTAACGGTTGTTTTGCCGTGAGTTCCAGCAACAGCAACCGCCACTTCAAACATTCTTGTCACAATTCCTAAAAACTCGTGCCGTTCAAATACGGTTTTTCCTAGTTGTCGCGCACGTTCAAATTCCGAGTTTGACTCCTTAATTGCGGACGAATAAACGACTATATCCGCATCTTCAACCTTTGATGCGTCTTCGCCTTGATAAACGTCTGCGCCCAACGTATGCAAAGTATCCGTTTTCTCATTAAGTTGCCTATCGCTGCCAGAAACGACCGCCCCTAAGGCTAGCGAAAACCTAGCTAACGCGCTCATACTTACGCCGCCTATGCCGATAAAATGTATATGTTTGCCAATAAAATTATCCATGCAACGCATTATATGAAAAATTCAAAATTTGTGATTGTGCAAAAAATGTAAAATTTTGGTATTGAAAATATAAAAGATATGTTGTATTATAAAAATATACTACATGTGCTATGCACGACGAGGGTAAATATGTTAAACATAACCGACACAAGAATCCGTATTGTAAAAAAAGAAGACGGCAAACTTAAAGCCGTAGCTTCTATCATCATTGATGACTGTTTCGCCATACACGACATAAAAGTCATAAGTGGCAATGACGGCAACTTTATTGCAATGCCTTCAAGAAAAACTCCTGACGGAGAATTCAAAGATATTGCTCATCCAATAAACACCGAAACTCGTGAGTTTATAAAGAATAAAGTTCTTGCGGCATACGAAAAGGCGTTAAAAGAAGAATAAATTTCACCTTTTTACAGAAGAAAACGGCTTTACCTGAAATTGAGTTTTAATTTCAGGTTGGTTTGTTTTTGTGCATAAGTGAAATAAACGCAATACAAAAGTCAAAATTTGCTATACATACAAAAGCGAATTTGTGCTGAAGAAAAAAAGCTAAAACGTTTAGATACTAAAGAAAAAACTTTATAAAAGGCAACCTTACAAAAGATTATGTTACAAAAGAAGAAACCTTACGCATTTGCGTAAGGTTTTTAATTCTTTTCTAATTTTTTTTAGCCGACTACTTTAATTTTAGCCTAATACTCATTAAATTCAGCTTATTAAGTATAATATTCATCTTGTACCAAACCCTATTTATTCATCTTTTGACAAACCCTATTACAAACAGTTTGCAAATAGTTTGGATTGCTGTGTATAGATAGACAAACTTGATATTATGATATATGCAAGTCTAAATTCTAGTAAATTGAAGCTGTAGCCACCAAGTCCACGTCTGTTCCAACAATTTTTGATGCGACAACGTCTCCCCTCTTAATTTTTTTGGTAACTTTGATGTTTGTAATAAACTTCATCAATTCATCAATCTTATCTTTTGGTATTTCCCCTGCCGTCCTAACTGGTAACACGGGCATAGACTCAAAAGATGTTGCTACTGTTGAACATACCGTACGCATTGGGCAAGTCATTTCTGCAATAGCAAAAGTTTCGCCTTTTTTGCAAGTGTTGCCCGTAACTACACCGTTTTCAACTTTCATATGACAGCCACGTGGGCATACAATACAAACCAAATCCATATTAGTTTTCCTCCACTTCAACTGTAATTTCCGATTTCACATTAAGGTTATATGCTGAGAAATCTAACACAATTCTTTGCATTTCTGGAGGGCGCAAGAAAGCAAATTTTTTCTTAAATACTTCGTTGCCATCAACCATAACTCGCAAAGTGGCTTTGTCCATATCCTTGGACGCGCGGAAAAAGAATACGACTTTTTCAGTTGGTTTTGACAAATCTAAGCGTTGTGGGACGTATGATAACAAATTTTTGCCCTTGTTTATTTTTACACATTCACCTGATGCCTTATATCCGACTGCGTTTTTACCTGCGTCGGCAGCGCATTCAGAAACATAATCAACCAAGTCGAAAACGTTTAATGCATTACCTGCTGAGAATATACCATTTACGCTTGTCATATATGTTTGGTCGCAATCTGGACCTTTTGTAGAGCAGTTTATTTGCACATTCAAACTTTCTGCTATTTCGTTTTCAGGGATAAGTCCAACTGAAAGGATAAGCGCATCGCATTCGATGTTTCTTTCTGTTCCTTTTATAGGTTGCATTTTATTGTCAACCTGCGCAACTTCAACAGCTTCAAGTCTGTCAACTCCAAACACTCTTGTAACGGTATAGCTTAGATAAAGCGGAATGTTAAAATCGTGTAAACATTGGTGGATATTTCTTGTAAGTCCACTTGGAGTTGGCTTAACTTCGTAAACGCCCTCGACCTCTGCACCTTCCAAAGTAAGACGGCGTGCCATAATCAAGCCTATGTCACCACTACCTAAAATTACGCATTTTTTAGTTGGTAATTTACCTTGCAAGTTAACAAAGTTTTGTGCAGTTCCCGCAGTAAATACTCCAGCTGGACGCGTGCCTTGAATGAAAACTTGTTTTGCTGTTCTTTCTCTGCAACCTGTTGCCAAAACTATTGATTTTGTTTGAAATTTTAACATTCCATCACGAGAAACCGCTGAAATTTCAAAATTGCCTTCGCTTATTTTGTTAACTTTAGTGACAAACGTAAATATATATTTGTCGATGTCAAGTTCCATAACGCGGTCAATGTATCTTTCACTATATTCAGGTCCAGCCAACTTTTCGCCAAACGTTATCAAACCAAAGCCATCGTGTACGCATTGTTTTAATATGCCACCCAAACGTGCTTCTCTTTCAATGATTGCGACCTTTGCGCCAGCTTTGGATGCGCTTTCTGCGGCAGATAATCCAGCAGGTCCGCCACCAATTACAACTACGTCATAGTTTTTCATTATTTATTTTCCTCCAAAGCCTTTTTTGTGTTTCCGTAAAGCACAACGCTTCCTTCTTCACCCTTCAACACGTCTTCAATGGCGATACCTTCGTGTTCGGCGATAATTTGCGCCACCAATGGAGAACAGAAACCACCTTGGCATCTACCCATACCTGGACGTACACGACGTTTTATTCCATCAATTGTTGCAACTTTCAAAGGAGCGTTCAAAGCGTCAATAATTTCGCCTTTGCTTACTTCTTCGCAACGGCAAATAATTTCACCATATTGTGGGTTATTCTTAATATAGCTCTCTCTTTCTTCATCGCTTACGTCTGCAAGTCTTGGAGTATGAGGACGGTTTGGATTAAAGTTTTTGTTATCCTTTGCATTGAGTTCTTCTTTAACCCACTCTCTTATATCGCTTGCAATAGCAGGCGCAGCGGTTATACCAGGTGATTGAATTCCTGCCGCCTCAATAATATTTTTTGTAAAAATACCTTTTCTTACCACAAAATCTTCTTCATAAGTTGCAGCGCGAACGCCTGAGAAATAAGTTATGATGTCGCCTTTGTTCATAGATTCTGCAACAAGGCGTTGTTTTCTCATAATGTTTTCAATGTGTTCCATATTTGTTGTGGTATCTTCTCTTGACGGAACTTCCTCGGCGTCAGGGCCAACCAAAATGTTGCCATCAACAGTACGCATAACGCCTCCGCCTTTTGTATGTCCAACAGCCTTTTCGGTTGATATCGGCTTAGCTTCGTCAGGAGTTGGCGAGAAGAAACTTCTTGCACTCGACGCCAAAGCATAAGACGCCTTTTTCTTATCCAAAATGATGTCCGTGCCTTTTCTGGGGTGAATTGTGAAAGTTCTATCCCCAGCCATTTCAGCAATTATATCTGCAAACGTACCTGCGGCATTGACAACCATCTTAGGATATACAACGCCCCTATTTGTTTTTACTGCTTTAATGACGCCGTCTTCGACAATCATATCCTCGACAATGGTGTTAAGCGAAACTTGCGCACCGTTCATAATTGCGTTTTCAGCAAGTGCGATTGTCGTCTTATAAGGAGAAACCACGCCTCCTGTTGCCATATACATTCCACCCTTCAACCAAGACGGGTGAGCAGGTTCAACCTTTTTCATATCTTCGGCATTCATATACTTAACTTTTGGCACTTTAAGTTGCTTTGAACGCAATAAATATAGAGGAGCAACAACAAAACGCTCAAAAGCAGTTGAAAACATAAAAATTTGTGCCCAACGTCCAAGTTGAATATTTAAGTCTTTTGCAAGTTGGTCATACATTTCGTTACCTTTAAGGACGTATTTCAATTTTTGTTGACCTTTATGCAAGTCCATACCAACGTGAATGCAGCCGTCATTTCTTGAAGACGTTGCAGTTGCCACGTCGTTACCCTTGTCCACAAGCAAAGCGGAAACGTTCAAACGTGTAAGTTCTCTTAAAACCGCACAACCAGTAATTCCGCCGCCTATCACCAATACGTCGGGCTTTTGACCGTCAATAGCGTTATCTCTTATTGCAGGAACTTTTGTTTGTTCCTCAAAGCCTTTAAGTTTGATATCGTTCAATACACCCAAAGATTTTTTTGAAACAGCTGCCACACCGCATTTGAAGATTTTTTCCCAAGAGTCAAGTTCGCCCGATAAGCGCACACAACCTCTGTATTCTTCAACATTTACGGACGGCGCAATTTTGTGTACTAACTTTTCAATTTTTCCGATGTTCATTTTTTGCAACCTCACATAGTTGATTTTTCATATTACGCGAATTTCGCTTTCCGTGAATTAACCCGCAAAATAAGTTAGAAAATTTCAACACTCATAATTTTCCTCACACACATATTTTATTCAATCGTGTATGTATGTTGTATTTTCGGTACAAATCACATATTGGCATTATATATCAAAATGTAAATATCGTCAACAAAGTTTTTATTTTTCAAATCCACAGTTTCGCATAGGTATTCTATAAAAATAAGTTTTTTTTACAAATTAGGTTTAAGGAAACAAAACTCGGCAATACTTTGAGAAACGGAGGTCAATATGGACAAATTTACAGCTGCTATGAAAAAAGCAGGCTTATTCATTAAGAAGAATTCATTTTATCTTTTAATTGTGATGTGCATCATCTCGCTTGCGACAATCATAGGTTTGGCAGTCACAAGAAACAACAACTCGGGAATACCCGACCAAAACGTTTCGGTAAAGCCAATCGACCCAGATATAAACAATAAGCCGACAGATGAAACTCAAAAACTTACGTTTATCTACCCAACAAACGGCACAATATCACAAAACTTTACCGATACGTCTATGGTATGGTATGAGTCGCTGAAACAATATACAACGCACGAAGCCGTAGACTTCACCTCGGAAGACAACAAAGTGTTTGCTTCAGCAAAAGGTGTTGTTAAAGAAATTTCACACGACGACTTGAATGGCAATTATGTAATTATAACGCACGAAAATGGTTATGAAACGGGTTACTATTCACTTGAAAACATTCCACAACTAACGGTTGGACAAGCCGTAACGCAAGGACAGTTTTTAGGAAATATGTCAATTTCGGCAGGAATTGAGTCGGCAAGCGGAGCGCACCTACACTTTGTTATGTGGAAAGATGCCAAAGTCATCAACCCAACAACTGTGCTTATCAGCGAACAAAAATAATAAAATATAAATTTTTACTCAGGAAAAAAATAATCTCCCCCTTATAAAACGGTGGCAATAATGCCACCGTTTTCCCTATAAATATTTACACACCTAAATTTTGTTTT
>CAZQGE010000002.1:0-60484 GCA_964592815.1 uncultured Bacteroidaceae bacterium
AAAACTTATTGTTCCTCTTGAAGAAAGATTTAGCAAAATTACAGAAAACAACGGTGTAAATTATAGACAAAGCACTAATGGCGATTATGCAAAGATTGCAGAATCCACAATTCCTTATGCAATTAAGGATTACAAACTTTACAAGAAATCTGGTGAACAATATACGCAAATTACAGCAAAAGATTTTGTTGCTGGCACAACGTATATTTTTGTAGATAACATAGCAAAGGAAGTTCAATACCTCTGCGTAAAAGAAGAAGGATACACAAAGACAAAAGAAGGCAATCTTGTCAACGTCGTAACAAAATACAATCAATTAGGTCAATATATGGTTGGCTTGGGCATTGATATTGGCGCGGCTAATTTGAGTTTGAAGATTGGCGCATTGGGACTTGAAATCGGAAATGCAAAATCTATGTTGCCGAGCTACATCAAAAATCAAAAGAGCCACGACGGCACAACAAACGTTACGGTTGTTCCTTATGATGAAACCACAATTACGGCAAATATCTCTGTTGAATTAGATATTTCTGCAACGGCTGGAAAACTTAACATTGGCAAAATTCTCGGCACAATTTTAGGCGACCTTGACGGTGTAAAACTTCAAGTTCCGTCAGAAACAATGCTTGATTCCTCTGTCGTCAAACTGCGCTTAGATTTGCAACTGCTTATTGATTTGTCAGATTTGATGAATTCTCAACTTATTCTTAAATTGGTTGGAGTAAACAAGTACGGCTTCGATAAGTTGATTTTGGGTGTTTATTATTTGCAAGATACCATCTATATTGACGGTAGTTACTTGAATATACCCAAAATTAGAATTTCAGGCTTAAAGATTTCAAAGATTATTGGCGATTTGATTGGTAAGGTCAGCGGCAGCACCGCTTCTACAACCGAAGACTTGCTTGACAAGCTCACTTCACGCGCAAACGGCGCAATGACAGCCGCAGGTTCAAGCACGTCCAAACCTTTGGGCGCAATGGTAATTCTTGACAAACGTAGCTTAACTATTAAAGTTGGCGACGCTCTTATCGAATATATCATTAACTTGCTTTTGAAAGGCTCAATTGATTTGAGTGAAGTTCTTGACAAACTCAATGCTGAACTAATGATTGAAATGAACTTAGTCAAAGAAGAAAAAGGCGTCAAGAATGAACTTCCTACATTAGGAATAACAGCAGGCATCAATTTCAACGATATTAGATATGAAAGAATTGCTGACAGCACAACTTTGAAAAATGCAGCGGCGATGGTCAGATATACGGGAACACCAAGTGAAGTCGTATCTGAATATACTTTTGCAAGATTTGACAGCAGCAGTATTTTCTATCAATATACTGCAAACGACAAGATTACCAACGACACGGATAAATATAAAGCAGTTGAAGTGTTTAAGGGTGATGACGGAAAATGGCACGTTGGTTCAGTTTCTGGTACTATAATCGAAAGCCCAATTTTGTGCCAACTCAAACACTCAAACGTTGGTCTTGGACTTGCCATCAAATATTTAGACGTTGAATTTGCTCATTCGCTTGCACCTTTGTTTACTGCTGCAGAACTCAGCGATTATGTAGGCTTGAACAACCTAGAAAAAATATCTCTAAGTGAAAAAATTGACATCACAACAGGCTTTGATAGCAGCAGTGACATCAATTTGAACGAACTTATTCAATATTTCTTCCCTGACGTTGACCCAAGCTCGTTACAAGTGCTTATTCAAGCATTGTCTGATAATGGCGGTGACGTTAACCGTAAACTTGAACTTGGTTTGCAACTTGACTTAAAGGTCGGCGCACTTATCAAGTATATGAAGCAATACGTTAAAGTCAACGACTCAACAGTTGCCAACGAAAAATTGGCTTCTCTCATCAAGACTTTCAACAAATTGCAAGGCGACGACGGAACTGGATATAAGGAAACTGTTTCTATTCTTGACGTAATCGTGCTTATTATGGGTGCGGTTGAAGGCAAGATGAACATATTGACATTGACAGATTTCTTGAGTTTGTCTATTGAGCTTAACACAATCATCGATAAAGACGGTGACGGTTTGTTCTATCCAGAAGGTGGCGTTGACGACAAGCACCTTATGGTTGGCGCATATCTTATTGAAGGCGAATATAAACTTTTGAGTGACAAACCTGAAACTCTCAACAAAGATAGTTTTGACTATATTGCAACTACACAACGTTTTAGCCACTATTACAAAGATATGAACGGCGGTTATAGATATGATGCAGACACCAAAGATTATGTTATGGCTGAAAAGTCATTCAAGGGTGTCAGATATTCCTATGACGCTGCAAACTATTACAGAAATCCATTTGGTGAAGCGTATCGCGTAAACGGCGGATTGTACGTCAATTTGTCTTATTTCAATATGCCTGGCATATATGTTTCAGATGAAAACGTCAACAACCTTTTGGCGTCCGCTTTGAAACTTAACAACAAAGGCAATTCTGCTATGGAAGCTGGTGATTCTTCTAATGCTTCAACAACGGCAGATATAACTTTACCATTGCTTTCAGAACAACTCAGCAGCTATTTGAAAGTCTTGCTTTATGGCATCAACTTCACTTCAAATTATCTGAGAGTTTTGGTTGCATCTGACTTTATCAACCAACTTCTTGGTATGTTGATTAAGGATAACAAGTTGCAGTTCAACAACTTTGATTTTGTAAATCAACCATATTTGAGCGTCAATTACGACCGTCAAGAATATGTTATGATTGCAAGTGCCGAAGGTCAAACAGGCGCGGTTTTGCAAGACAAAATTTATAATATTGCAGTTGAATCTACAAAAGAATTGGGTGATTACGTCATCAATGCAAACGGCGAGTTCGTTTACAAGGTAAGCCTTACTCCTGACGAATTGAATACTTATGGAGGCAAATTCTATAAGACTTACAAATCGTACATCAAAGTTGGTGGCGAATACATTGCTTACGCAAAAGCTGGTTCATACGAAAAGGCAACTTGTGATAAGGTTGCAGGACAAAACGTTCCACAATTCTTCTATCACGATGGTACAAATTACGTTGCCTATGGTTCTGCATACAGCATTGTCCACAAACTTTATAGAACAGAGCCTTTGATTGGTTTGCAGATTTACGTCTTCAACTATGAACTTGGCATCAACATTGGTATGCCAAAATTGGTTGCAACGTCTTATGATTACAAACCTATTTCTGGTCAACTTTTGACAAATAACAGCGATTACCCAATGGGAATCTACACCGCTAAGAATGGATATTTGAACGGCGACGTTTTCAAAACTACTTATAGACGTGTTGAAATGCCTCGTGAAATCTATTCAAGTGAAAAACCTGTTGAGTTCAAAGAAGGTAATGCAGCATATAAGAAGTATTACGTCAATGCTGACAGCAGCGGAGAATATTACATTGATGGCAAATACCTTATTAAATTTGCCGAGGGTGAAAAGAAAGATTATCACGGAACAACATATAGTTTAACTCAAACGGCTAATGCGGGAACAGTATATTACGACGTATATTACACAAGAGCTAGCGGCACAACCAACGACAAAGAAATCCTTGACAAGAGAAATGAAATTTTGGCTGACAATGCAAATGGAAAATATGTCAACTCTGATAATATCTTCTACGTTTCAGCTATTGTTCGCGGTTCATTCAGTATGGACACAAACTTTGACTTTGATAAATATTACCGCGCTTATAACTCTGCTACCGACCAAGGAAAGCAACGCTATACATATACGCACGGTTCTTACGTTGAATCTGCGACTGGAAACTTTGTTAAAGCTGAAAACTATGAAGGCGTAAATGAATCGTTGAGCGAAGTTTTGGGCGGATTGTTGGGTAACTTGACAGGTAAATTTGTTTCACCTGCCAACTTTACCGCAGACATCAGCTTTGAAATTAAACTTAACTTGGCATTTGAATTGAACTTTGTTCCATCATTGAATCTTAGAATCCGTGACATTGACTTAGCTATTGATATGTGGCGTCGTGAAAATGACGCAAAAGACGGCTCTGACGGTTCTGTAACTCATATGATTGGTATATACTACGACCACGACACAGAAACTGGAAAAGCTGGGGCATATATTGATTTGAGCTATTTGTTAGGACCAGACGCTAAGATTTATATTGATATGAGCGATATGCCTGTTGAAACTCTGTTGTCAGAATTATTAAATGGCGTATTCAACAAAAAACCAGCTACTGGCGCGGCAACTGCGGCTGACCCCGAAAGTGTTATTCCAATTGCTAACCCCAATATGGTAAGCGCATTCCTTAATATCTACTCAAATGCTATTGCCATAAATATCGCCGCAAGTTTTGTCAAGATGCTTGTTGGTATGTTGTTGCCTGAACAAAGCAACATTATCAACGCATTGCCAAACTTCAAGGTTTATGTAAAAGCAAATATGAACCCCTATGATTTGATTTTGGGCTTAGTTTTGTTTAACGAACAAGGCACAAAAGCAGTTTTGAAGGGCGAATTGAAGTTGGAAGGTTTCAACGGAGTTCCTTACGTTTCTTCTGAATTAGACTTTGGTACTGAAGAAAAATATGCAGGAAAGGTTGATTACAACGACCCCAACTATATCTTCTATTACGCAAACTTTAAGCGTGACGACGTAAACGGCACATATTTTAAGTACGACAAAGGTACTTACGGTGATATTTCAGTTGCCATTCCTGGAAAAGGATACACGGAAAAAGTTGACCAAGCGTTCAACACAGAAAGAAGATACAAGAAGGGCGACTATAAGTATGAAGCTGTTGTTGAACCAACGCTTTATAGTGGCAAGATTTATCGTGAAACAACTCCTGGAAGCCAAGAAATGGTTCCTCTCAGCAACGATTTTGTATATCAAACATTGCTTGAAAAAGGAATTATAAATTCATATAAGAAAGGACTTTACATCAAAAATAACGATGGTTCTTACTCTTATAAATCAAAGATGCAACTTGTCGGTTTCATTGGCTATCGCGGAAGCGTCTATTCATTGAAAGATGGTAAGGTCGCAAACAGTCAAGCTGCTTCTGATTACGTGAATTTGGGCGAGTATATTCCTATGCTCACCTCAGGCACAATCTTTAATTACTTCCGTGCAAATGAAAACACGCTTAATGTAAACTACAACCAAAAAGGTTCTATCCACATTGTTGACGAAAACGGCAAATTCGTTCAAGTTTCAATGCAAGAATTGTTGAATTACGGCAAATATAAGAAGGTTGCAGACGGTGTGAACTTCAAGTATGTTCCAGTAAATGGAAATACGGAAGCAAGTGTTGACGGCAAAGTATATAAGAGAGTTGAAAACTTTACAGAATTTAGTAAGTTTATGGATTTGAATTTGGACGAAATTATGAATACTCCAAACTTCAACATCAACACTCTGTTGTCAAGTCTTGCGGAAAACGTTGAAAACATCGGCGTTGGCGCGAATTTGAATTTGCTGATGACATTGGACGACATCATCAACTGGTCTTATCAACTTACAAAGTTTGTAGAAACAAACGAAATTGGAAACAAGATTTATTTCTTGGCAACTTCTTTGCAAGAACAAAGTAAGACAAACTTCAAGAGTAAAATTGGCATTGACTTGTCACTTAAAGCATACCTCAACGTTGGAAACTTTGTTTATAACCTCGGTGGCAACATCGGTAAGATGCTTGCTGGAACAAAACTTTATATAAAGATGGTTTATAACACGAACTTCCATGGTGAAGAAAATGCTGTAACACAAATTTATGCAGAGATTTCGGAAACAGGAAAACTTGCTGTATATCTTGACTTGTCTGATATAAGCAGAATTGTTGGCTTGGGTGACTTCTTTGGCAAAATGAAAGTTGAATTAGATTTGGCTAACATTTTGGCTGGTGGAGATTTCGCTTTGAGTTCAGGTGATAATGCTGTAACAGCTGCTGCAAGTTCAACGGGTCTTTTGCCACAAAATATTTGGAACATCATAGAAATGGCATTTGGAAGCCTCGTGTTTGCAAATGATACTCTGTCTATCGGTTTGCGCAGCGACTTGTTTGCCAAGATTTTGACACAATTTGTTCCTGACGGAAGTATGGATAGCATTGCAAAATACTTACCAAAACTTCGCGAGACGTTTGACCACTCAACGTCTGGATTGAGCATCAACTTTGCTGGTGATTCTCCGTCTATTGAGTTCAACTTGGGCTTTATTACAGGTATTGACCAATTTAATGAAATTACAAGTTTCAACAAAACTGACGGTACTATTGACTATGCTGACACTATCGCAAAATACAACAAAGTCGGCGAAAAATTTGTTTTGTCACCAGATGGAACTTATTACAAATACGCAGATGAAAGCTGGTCGATGCTTGAATACGCTCAACCAAAATTCCAAGGTTTGAGATACAAATTGACCACACAAACGGTTGACGGAAAACTTCAAGAAGTTTATACAGTCGTTGGAGAAGGCAGTTCTTTAGATAAAAACGACGGTATGCTCTATAAGGATATTGAAAACGGTTGGATTTCAAAAGATGTCAATGGTGAGTATTATACCTTTAATACTGCCACACACAGAAACAACTACTTTGCATCATATTCAATTCAAGAAGACGTAAATGGAACTTTGTTTGCAGCAGTAAACAAAGAGGGTGAAATTCTTTACTACACGTCTGAAAAGCCCGCTTTGACAAACGGCAAACGCTATAAGATTGCAGAGCAAAGAAACAAAGATTATTCATTAAACTATTATTTGGATAATCAAGTTTACAGAGCCTTTACACAAACGACAGTTGCCGAAAAGCAAGCGTTTATCGAAAATAACTGCTTCAAGTATTTCGACGGATATAAAGTGGACGTAAACGGTTGGTATTATCTTGACGGTGCAACTTATAAGAGATTTGTTAGTGCTGAACAAAAGGCAGAGTACATTGGTACTAAATTTACAAACACAAGGGTTGGTAGATACATTAAACTCGGCGACTTTAATATGATGCTTAAGATTGGCGATTTGGCATTGAGCGTCAACCAAAACATTGACAACCTCAAAGAAGAAACAATCTTCCAAAATGCCTCAGAAGCGGATTATACAAACGTTGTAAAATCAAAACTTGAATTGTCAATTTCTATTGACCTCTCTGTTTATGGCGCAGAAAAGCCTGACAACTATGCTGACCTTTCGGGTATTCTTGATATGATTTTGGCATTTGCTGCACCAAGTTTGGGACTTAGCGGTTCAAGCCTCAAAATCTTGATTGACGGTTTGTTAGGACACGAAAGCGGTCCAACTTATAGACTTGACCTTAAAGCATTCTTAGATTTGGAAGACTTCAGCAAAACAGAAGTTTTGCTTGAACTCAACAAGTACAGAATGTATAGCGGAGTAACTCCTATACCTGTTAGCAATATAATAAGGGCTTATTTGGCAAACGATAGCATCTATGCTGACTTAACAGGTCTTTTAGGAGCAGATTCTAACGCTAAACTCAAAATAAGCGGTTTGGGCTTGTCATCTATTTTGTATAAAGCACTTGGCAAAGTCTTAGGCAGAGAAGCAACAGTTGGAGAGAACAACGCTCAAACAGCAGGACACGCTAACTTGCCGACTATTGACGGCAACAAGGACGAAGCTCAAAAGAACTTTAACTCTTTGGACGTTGCATATATGATTATTGCCGTAAATCCACAAAAGATTTGCTTGCAATTCAATTTGGAAATCATAAATGCAATTTACAGTAAGATTTGCGCATTAAGAGGTGAAGAACCTAAGTTTAAGTTGCCAGACCTTGGAGAAATTTTCATTTACGCTGACTCAACTGTTCCTAATATCACTGGTTCAGGACTCGACAGCACCGATAAGAAATACAGAGGCGGATTTATGGTTAAGTTCAGCGACGGTTTCTATTTCTCTGCTGATATAAATACCTTAGCTATAAACAAGGGTGTCGATGCCACTGGTGTCCATAATGCGTATATTTCTCAAACAGAACTGAACAACTACACAGAAGCATTCAACATCAAGACTGGAGAACTTAAGTTACAAAATATCGGTTTGTCTTTGGGCTTGTCATTTACAATGACGTCAAAAGGTCTGTATCCTGGTGATGGAGAATTTATCAAGGTTTCAGAAGAAGAAGCAGTTTCTTTGGCTGCGGCTGAAAGATATTCTATGTCAACTGTTACAGTACCTAGCGACCCCAACATGCTTGCTGATGGAATTTATGCTGTACAATCTGGTAATAAATTTGTCAAAACTGATAAGAGTAAACTTATTGCTGGCACAACTGCGTACAAGTTTACGCAAGATGCAGCAGGACTTTACAAGTTCTTTGACTACCACGCAAACAGTATGGCTGGTTGGATGAATAAGACTTTGGGTTCATTGTTGTCAGGCGTAGGACCTTTTGGTCAATTTGAAACTTACGCAGGTACTTTCAAAACTAACGATGATGGTACAAAAGATTATTCAGTTTACAGCGGCAAACTTTATTACAAGAAAGACGTAACAAAGAATGACTATACACTTGTTGAAAACAATGCTAGCGTTAACGCAACTTTGCAGCTTTATACGTTTAAGGCTGCGGAAATCAATATGATTTTTGCAAACAAAGCTATACGTGTTGACGTTCAAGTGGATGCAACAATCAATTTGGGCGCAATTTTGAAATATGGTATTGCGGGTATTCTTTCAAGCGACATTTCATTGAAGGTTACTCACGGCGAAGCAAAAACGACTCTGCTCAATATCTATTATCTTGGTTCGTCCAGCTTGACAAAGACAGGCAATATTTACACCTTGCAAAACAATTCAAACGGTTTGTTCTCTGATGCTATTTACATCGACGCAACAGGCTTGGGCATTGGGAAAATTAAATTCCAAGGACTTACTGGATTGTTGGGTGCAAATCAACCTATGAATACTGCATCTGATAGAGCACAATCAACAGCTGATATTAAGTCAACTTCTGAAAATGGTACAACGTCTGCTGATAACGGAGCATTGAACCCAATGTTTATCGAAATCACAATGCAAAACGGCAGAATTGGTCTTACAATCAAACGTTCAGTAATTGATACAATATTTGCTATAGCAAACTTGAAATTGCCTTTCGAATTGCCAGATATTCAATTTGTAACCCTTAATATGAACTATGATTCTAAGGGTGGAACCGGCTTTAAGTCTTTAGAAATCAAGGCAGAACTTGACAAAGTCGGAACAGGCGCAGATATTGCAATTTCGCCTATCTCCCTTGACCTCAAAAACGGAAAGGCAAACAAGACTGCAATCTACAATGAGATTAAGTCAGGTTATGCTGGTGTAACTTTCTCTAAGACTGCGGGAGCTATGTATCTTATCCAAAACATTTTGGATAACTTGGCTCCAAACATTGCTATTCACATTGATAAACGTTCTACAACAACTTTCTTCCGTGGTACGTTCGGCGGCAGCCAAATGTCAGCAGTTGAAGGTAGAGCAACAAATGAAGGCTCAGCAACACTCGTGGTTCAAAGAAGAAGATATTCAACCGTTGATAAGAAATTTGATGATAATAATACAAATTATCCGTATCGTTTGATTGCAGATTTGTCAGCAAATTTTGATGGTGTAGCTTTGGGTGTTAAAGTTGTCATCAGCGCAAATGATATATTGCTTACAGGTATTCAACTTGAATCAGGATTGCAAGCTATTTTGAACGCTGTTAACGTTATTCCAATTAGAGGTGATAACGGCGCTCCTATATTAGACCTTATAAAAGGAACTGGCGACAACGACAGATGGGGTTATCCGTCTAATGAAACAGCTCAAAGTACGGGCGATGGCGGTAATGCGCTTTCTGCTGGCGAAGGTTCGTTTACTTATAATGACCAAACAGGTAAATATAACTATTCACCGGATTTGACAGGCTTAATTAAAAAGCTCGACTTGAATTTATTTACTCCTTACGGATACTTGCCTTACTACAACGGTATGGGCGATATTGACGTAAATAGCGCGGACAGTACAAAATATATGTCTATTAAGGTAACTTTTGACAAAGACTCTTTTAACGAATTGTTGATTATGCTCTATGTCATTATCTTAGGACTTATGCAAGAAGCCACAGATGCTAACACGGTTGGTGTTCAATACTTTGTTGACATAAGAAAAATTATGAACCAAACTGACGGCAATACTTGGCGTGATGCTGTAAACGCAAAGCTAGATGTTGGCAACGGAGATATGACTGTTAGCACAAAGAACCAATATAATCAAATTATGAAAGCGTTTGCAACAAAGAAAACAACTGCTGAACGAGTTGAGTTTATGAAGATAATTATTCCTTCAATTCCATTCTCACTCATTCAATGGTTGATGTATGACGTTGTTAAATTGTCAAAATCAGTTATGGTTTTGGCAGGTATAGCAGGAAACACGCTTGGCAACTTAGGTAGATTGCCTGCAAGTATTTTGCCTATACCTTTTGCAACGCAAGACGCTTATGCAAATATTTATATTGACCTTGACCCAACAAATGCAACGTACGGACTTAGCGCAGACAAGAAGATGCAACCTGGCATTCAAGCTATTGAATTGATGATAAACTGCTCTAAACCTACGGCAGGTGGCACATTAGTCAAGCCTGCGGCGGCTAGCACGCAACAAGAAAACAGCTTGAAGAATGAATACTTCTTCTTGCGTATCAATCCGTATGCTAACGAAAATGCTAATGCAGGCAAGTTGCTTGACTTTGCAGAGTCTCAAACGGCTGAGAAGGTATCTGGACAAGTTGACCCACCAACAGAAATCATAATCAATGACCCAGCAAAGAGAGAAGGTTATGCTAAGTATGGTGAAAGACAAGTCCCAGTATTGTTGAACAACGAGTATTTCTCGAACTCAACTTTGTATCCGCAAAAAGCAAAAGTAACGTTTACAAACGGTTCAAACAGTCTTGGCGACCCGAATAACCAGAACGAAAACACCAAAGGTACGCAAATTATTTGGGATTCTTCTTCTGTTGATTTGACGTCAAGAGATGATAATGGAATTGCGGGATACGTCTATGGTTATGCGTTGAATACTGTTCTTTACGCTATCCCTGTAAGAGTTACAGATAAGTTTATGCTTAACAACGTTTACTCCTACACAAATAACGGCACAGGTTGGCAACAATCAACAATTAGAGTTGATATGCATAACCCTGAAAGTACGTCTTTGCCTGAACTTGCCAGAATTAAGTTCAACGGCGGCGGAACTTGGACTTTTGCAAACGCATATAAGAACAAGTCTGATAAAGCTATGAATGCAATTCTTGACTATGGCAACCGTAGCTTGGAAAGCAATCATATTGTTGAGACTGTTTACAAACTTGTTGACGGAAAATATTACGCACTTACTTTAAGTGAAATGAGCTTGTATCGAGGCGAATACTATTTGCTTGAAGATGCATATTTCAAAGGCGACGAGACAAACGGAACTTATTACGTTAAGAATGACGGTGACAGAAAACTCTACACCGAAGACAGCACAGTAGGCGGAAGCAAATATTACCTCAAACGTGGCAAGATGGTAAAACAAGAAGGTAATTTTGACGGCAGAGCTAAAGTAATTTATAACAACTTGCTTGACCAAAAAGGTAAGGCTATTACAAATTACGCTAATGCCGATAAAGGAAGATACGTGATTGTTCCTGCTTATCAAACCGCATTGCAATATACAACTATAAGTGATGTTGAACTTGTCAATTTCAAAGACTACGTATATAAGAAAGTTGGCGAAACATACGTTCGTATGACTGGTGCAGAAATTAAGACTTATACTGGTCAAAAGTATAAAGTTTTGACAGAAAAAGTTGGTGACAAAGAATATTGTGTACTTGATTTCAGCAAGTTGCCAAAAGGAAACGCATTCCCTGTTGGAACAATTAGTTGGGACAATAAGAACTTTGTTTATGGTTGGACAACTGAAAGTGTTAGCATCGGTTTGACGTATCAATGGGGTCTTTCGGAAACTGTAAAAACAGAAGTGTACCTCCCTGTTGAAAGCTACAAGATTGAAAGTGCGTTGAAATTTAGTACTGTAGATGGTTCTAAGTCTATCAACTCATTCAGTAATATCGACCCGTTGTCACTTCCATTCGACGGTAGCAGCGTATCATTGATGGAATACGTTGATAGTATGAAGAAGTTGGACGGCAGATACGTAAGTGGAAAAGGATTTACTCTTGACGTAAAGTGGGATTTAACTGAACTTGAAAAAGCAATGAACACAATCAAGAATTCTGCTGGCAAGTTTGATTACTATAAGGGCTTGTCTTGCAACGTTAAGGCTTACGTCGGATATAACTACTTCAAGAACGACTATGTGACAGATAACAGCGGAAAGGTAATTTACGGCTTTAATGGCACAGGTTCAACAGACGCAAACTTTGTTGACCCAGGTTACATTGCACAGGTTTTGGACGTTCGTATTAGTCTTGCGAGCAGAGAATTTAGCTCTCTTGGCTCAAACAGCTTTGTTATTGACCCGTACAATGAAAATACATACCTTGCAAACGGCGAATTTAACAACAACGTATTCGACGGTCAAAAAGTCGGAATTTACTTCAAGGGTAACGTTAAAGAACAAGAATACACCGTCGGGGACGCAGCCTCTGCTATAACCTTTGATTTGCCTTATGTTTTGAATGCTGACGGAACTTACGAAAAAGGTTCAATCAATGTTTCTAAGTTAAGCTACGCAGGTTATTCAGATAGTCTTGACAGATATATTAAGATTGTCATTGGAAATGCTTCAAGTGGACAACAAGTAAAATATGTCAAACTTAATTTCTACTCAATGACAGCGTCAACAACAAACTTAACCATTGAAGATACGTTCAACCCTGAATGGTACAATGCAAGCCAATATGACAAGCTATCTGTTTACTTCAAAGCAGGCAAAGGCTTTATGCACAATATGGACATAAACTGGACTGATGCGAACGGAAATAGACTTGTCAAATACTACACAAATTCTAAGTTGACAAAAGAAGTTTCTGACATAAGTAGCGGCGGCGTATATTATGCAACCGTAACTGCTAACGTTAAGAATGCTGCTGGCAACGCTATCGGTAACGTAATTGATAGCAATGGAAAACAAGTTTCTCAAAGCATTACTCTTAAACTTATTGTCAACGAAAAGCAAATAAAGAGAGCGGCAGATGGCTCTGTAACTTCACACAAAGTGTTATTCTTGAATACACCTACTGACATTTACGGAAACGGCGAAATAGCTACCAACCCAATTTATACGACGGCATATCTTGCTGACCTCAACAATTATACGTCAGACATTTATGCTCCAGTTGGTAATGGATACAGCTTGAATCCTTTGTTTATAAACGATAATACGCTTACAAACAACTACTTCAAAGTCGGAAATTGGGGCAATGGCAAGACGGGTACGGCAGTTAAAGTCGAACTTGCAAACGGAAACGTCGAACTTGCCTACGTAAAAGAGTGGACAGTTGATTCCAGATTGGCATTCAATACCCTTACTGGTGGTACGTATAACGTCAGCCTTGTAGTTGGTTCTCAAACTATTACTACAACTTTGAAGGTTGCCGATTACACAGTTTCAAACTATACGTTGGGTGCATCTTCGTTGACTGCGGTTGAAGGTGATTTGTTCAGCTTCAATTCACAAGAAAAGTGGAATTTGCCGACAAAAGCTAACTTGGTTTTGAACACGGGCGCAACTGTTGCAGACGTTGACAAGATTAAACTTAACGATGTCGCAATCACTTGGTTGGATATGTCCGCTCCTAACGCTTTTGAAACTGACACAGTTGGAAACTTCAAGTTTATTAGACGCTCTTTCAAGGTGTTCGCAGGTACGCCTTACGAACAAACCTTTGAAATTAGAATTAGACTTGACGGCATCAACAATGAACTTACAGGTCATACGCTTAACAGTTTGACGCCAGAATTATCGTTGACAGACAGCAGTTGGAAATTGCCTGAAACGGCAACAGTAAATTATGCAAACGGAACGACAAGTAACAACGTTTCAGTAGTTTGGGACAGCAACAGCTTGCCTAACGCTGCTGAAATGAAGGCTGGTACATTCACAAGAAGTTATACGCTTGCTGGCGGAATTTACAGCGGTTCGGTAACGTTTACAATTGCAAACTTCACAATGACGGATTGGGACGTTAACAGCGCAGCTGATGGAAAGACGTTTGCTTATACTCTTACGGCAGACAAGTTCTACAAAGGTTTGCCGACAACTGTTAAGATTAACGCAACTACTGACGCAACTATTACTTGGAATAACGTAACTTACGGCAACGAGGGCTTGACCAATAAATTAGTTGTGGCAACTTTAGGTTTGGCAAACGGCAATGTGGATATTGACGTTAACCTAACCGTCAGGGCTGCAACGTTCAATTCATTGATTAAGGAAAGCGTAATATTTGACGTGTTCAACCCCAATTTTGACGGAGTTGGAACGAACTTGTTTGTTTCTGGAAGTGAAGTTGACGTTAAGGTAAACAATGGCGTTGCTGTTGAAAACGGAAAAGCAACTATTTATTACAACAAAGCGAAGTTATATGAAAACCTTGTTTCCAAACTTGGAAAGAGAGTTAGTGTTCCTATGACAATCGACTATGGCTATGGCAGAGAAAGTATTGAAGTTGAAGTTCAATATATTGACAGAAGTGCGGAATATCCGAAGAGCTTGGATTTGCGCGCGATAGTCCTTGATACGTTTGAACATTCAGATTTCAGTTATTTGCCAAATGTTGTCTCGATGGTTACAGGTAACGGCGATTTGTTTGATATGTACGTCGAATGGCCAAGTGCAAGTTTCGTCGATAAGTACAAACTAAACGGTTATTATAACGGAGCAAACCATATGGTTAAAGCCAGCTACTACGTTGTTGACAATGATATTGGCACTTACGGAATAGCGGGTAAAGACGACCTTAACAAGAATATCTATAAACTTATTTCTGAAATTGAAGGTTATAGCGGAGATAAATATGTCCAAATAACACAAATGGTTAATATTCCAATCACTATAATGGCAAACAAGATAAAATCTGTTAATTTCTATTATGGTGACAACCCCAACTATAAACTTGCTTCAATTGAAAACAGAATAATAAAAGAAGTTCACACTTATGTAGGACAAAACGCAAATAAGAATTACTTTGAAATTGAATACGGCAGATTGTCAAAAATTCCAACCGACTTCAACTTCTTCAACCCGTATGCCTATGACAGAGATGAACTTCCTAAACAAGTATTAGTTAAGTTCGGCGACAATAATTTGGAACGTAAGTATTATGCTAAGTATGTTCCAAAAACAGCAAAAGACACATTTGACAACAGTCAGATAGTTTCAACTGCCGACAAGACCTATAACGTTATTGTAGAAATTTACAATAACGCAGGTTTGACAGGAAAAGTGTTGACGTCGTTTGAAATTGAAATAAATATTTCTAGACTTGAACTGACTGAAAACAACTCTGACCTTACGTCAAAGTACCTCGACTTTGAGACTAAGCCAAGATATACGTTCGACGTATATTCGTCGTACGCTGACAGTATGTTTGTTACAAGCTATTATGAAGGTGGCGTATTCAAGTCCAACTATATGAGCGAAAACGGCATACTTAAAGGCAACACAGAAAAAGGCGTCACAAACTATATTGGCGGACACTTTGTCAAATATGGTGACTGGGTAGCCACAGAACAAGGTATGAAGTATCTTGCTGATGGTTCGTCACTCTACAAGTTGTTGGGTGAAGGTTCAACCACGTACTACTACAACAAGGTCGGCAAGGATTATCAATACTCTACTGTTCTTGACGTAGCAAACAGTTATGTATACGCTTATATTGATACGCAAGTGTTAGAAGTTAACAACTGGAATACTAAGTGGAAATTAGGTGGAACAAGCTACGGTTATGACAGCACCCACGCTGTGATAACGGCTAGTGTTGCAGGAATGTCTGTAAATGGAATGAAACTGAACAGCGCAAGCGAGAACATAAAAGTTCAAGTTAAGTTGGTTGGTAAGAAATTTACGACTGCTGACTTTGACACATATCCAAACACGACAGTATTCAACGGAGTAAATAACTTTGTTGTAAACTATGACTCGTTTGGAAGCGTCAACTTGTTTGAGCGTCAACCATACACTGCTTTTGCTGGAACACGCTATAAGAGGAAAGTTGACAGAAGTTTCTCGATTGACAATACTCGCGGTCAATATGCAAAGTACACAGGCATAAAGTATTCAAAGAACGTTAGCACAAATACGTTTGTTGAGGATGTAAACGGTACTTATGGACTTCAAAACGGTCAGTACGTTGCGCTTGATGAATATTTGGGTAATAGTTATATCCGACTTGAATACTACTATGGCGTACGTTATTCTAAGTACTCTGACGGAAAATACTATGTAGACAGAAATGGACTTTACGGTATCAACGAAAAACTAGATTATTATCAATTATCAAAACTTGAACTTGGTAAGTACACTTATTTCCCGATGAATTACAAACTCACGGGCAAAGACGGTACTGATATCCTTGTACCTATTACTTGGAATTTTGATACAGTTAATATTTCGTATAAGGGCGGAACGAGTGAGTTCAGCGCATTGGTCAACGCAAACAATGAGTACAACTTTGGTTCTAACGATATTGGAACGCAAACGTTGAAGTTCACGATTAACGTTACACCAAGAACTGTTGTTAAGACTGATAGCAATATGTGCGGTATAGCAACAGAAGGAACTGGTGTTGGACTTGCAACAGCTGGCACTCAAAACAGCACGCTCAGAAATATGGAAGGCTATGCTGGACATATCACAAAGGACGTTTCTGGCAACTATGTAATTCCGTCTGGACAAACTTATATTTATCCTTACGACTATGTACAACGTGATTTGCCGAACTACATTGACGTAATCATCAAAGACGGTGCAAGCAGCGTAGTTAAGAGGTTCACAGTTGGTGGCGGTGACGGAACAGTTACAAACAATGCAGACTATGAAAACACAAACAAGACGTTTATGTTGAAATGGAACTTGTCAGAATTCAACCCGACTTACAAAGGTGGCATAATACACTTGATTGCAGTTTTGATTGGACCAGACGGCTCACAACAAAACTTGAGAATTCCGTTCTTGGTAAATCGTCAAATGGCAAGTCGTATTGAGTCTATCGGAACAAGAGCGTCTGTTGAAAGTTTTGTACGCGACGTTGCAAATGACGGTGCAGTAATAGGAAATGCTTACGAAGTAAAGAGAAGTGTTGCAATCTCCTACAACTTGCCAACAGCCTACAACGTAACATTCAACAGTTTTGCTCCAACCAAAGTCAATATGGAAAAGAACAAAGTGTTAGAGTGGAAGGAAATCAAGAAGACAAGCGAACAGGTTGGAAACGCGATAACTGCTGCACAAATAGACCAATACACAGCAACGATTGCAAATGCTGACAAGTACAGTAAAGTGTTCAACTATTTAAGTGTTGATATGCCTGCAAGCTATGACAAGACAAATCCGACACTTGGATTTAGCGGAAAAGCAATAATCCGACTTGGAACAAATCAATCTATTACAACAAACTTTACAGTAATAGCATAATGACAAGATATGAGCAGGGTGAAAGCCCTGCTCATAAATAAAAGTTAGTTAAGCTAACAAAAATTAAAAAGGTTATTTTTACGGGCTTCTTATGGATTTCACTACAACGGCAATAAACGTATTACTTCTGGTAGCTATGTCAATCCCCGGCTTCTTGCTTATGAAAGCCAAGGTTGTTAAGCCAAAGGGAATTGCATATTTTTCAGCAGTTTTACTTTATGTTTGTCAACCATTTTTATCATTGCGTAGTTTTTTGCAAGTACAATACGATTTGTCTTTATTAAAGAATTTAGGCATAGTTTTTTTATTTTCGTTGCTTGCTCAATTATTTGTGCTTGGAATTATGTGGCTTATATTACGCAAATGGTTTGATAAACCTGATGAAACCGCTACTTTGATAAAAGACGGTTATCTTTTTGGCAACGTTTACACCAATGAACCTATGCTGTTGGATAAAATAAACTTCACCAAACGAGGCAGAGCATACAGAGTTATGGTTCTTACAGCTACTTTTGGTAACGTAGGATTTTTTGGAGTGCCTGTTTTGCAGTTTTTGTTTCCGTCGAACCCCGAAACTATTGCATATTCGGCAGTTTTTATAGTTTCAATGAACTTGATGTGCTGGACCATTGGTTCTTACATACTTACAGGCGATAAAAAATATGTTAAAGTCAAAAAAGCTATATTAAATCCTCAAACTTTGATATTGCTTTTGGCTTTGCCTTTGTTTTTTTCAAGGGTTACGATGTCGGCAATGCCTGTGGCTTTTCAAAAAGTGATAAACTTTTTTGCGGATATGACTGCACCAATGTGTATGCTAATTCTAGGTATGCGTTTTGCGCTTGCTCCTATGATTGAACTGTTCAAAGATTGGAAAGTTTACGTTGCAACGCTTGTAAAAATTATGATTTTTCCGTTGCTTACGTTTGCCGTGTTGCTACCTTTTAAGTTAGAACCTACTTTATTTACGACTTTGGTGATATTGTCGGGTATGCCTTGCGCATCAATAAACCTTAACTTGGCGGAGCTTTATGGTTCAGATCAGAAAACAGCGGCAAATTCCATTCTTTTATCTACTTTTTTCTGTATTATTACAATTCCAATTATGATGGCTATCTCTCAGTTGGTTTTATAAAGTGTCAATCTGTTTCAAATAAGTGTTGAAAATTTTTGGTTGTATGTTATAATATTTTTGTCTAAATAGGAGGTTGCTATGGCGTTTTTCAGTGGACTTAAAAAACAAATGTTAAAGGTTATCGAATGGACTGACAATTCAAGCGATACTATGGTTTACAAATTCCCCGTCAATGACAGGTATGAAATTATGAAGGGAAGCAAACTGGTTGTGCGTGAGTCACAAGCAGCAATTTTTGTTACTGAAGGTCAAATAGCTGACGTATTTACGGCGGGTACTTGGAATTTGGATACTGGTAACTTGCCTATCATAACTAAACTTAGGTCTTGGAAATATGCTTTTGAAACTCCAATCAGAAGCGACGTATATTATGTAAATCTCAAACAATATAACAATATGAAGTGGGGCACGGCAAACCCAATTATGATGCGCGACAAAGATTTTGGTATGATAAGAGTATCAGGTCACGGAGAGTATTCATTCCACGTATGCGACCCTGCAACTTTTATGAGAGAGTGCTTTGGAACAATGCATTCTTACGCCACCAACAACATTCAAGAACACTTAAAGAGTATTGTAATTGCAGAACTTACGGATATGCTTGGCGAATGCGGAATTCCTGCGCTTGACCTTGCTGCAAATTACTTGGAACTTGGCGACTCCACACGTGACCACGCGTCTAAGCGTTTCAAACGCTTGGGACTTGATATTGACCAGCTTTTGATAAGAAACCTCAAATTGCCAGAGGCAGTTGAAAAAGCAATGGACCAACGCACAGCTTTGGGCGTTTTTGGCGACAAAATGGGCGAATATGCACAATATGAGTCGGTTCAAGCTATGCGTGACGCTGCAAAAAACCCAGGAACTGGTGGTATGTTTGCTTCTGCTGGTATAGGTTTGGGTTTGGGCACAAAAGTTGGTGGACAATTTGCCCAAAACCTCGACAGCATAAATTCGGATACGCAAAAAACAAAATGTCCAAAATGTGGCGCAGTAATGAAAGAAAACGCAAAGTTTTGTCCCGAATGCGGTGAAAAGAACTTAGGAGTTGGCAAGATTCCTTGCCCAAAATGCGGAGCGGCAATTTCAGCAAAATCAAAATTCTGCCCAGAATGTGGTTCAGCTGTCGTTCAGGCTTGCCCCAAATGTGGACAACAAGTTAAGGCTGACGCAAAATTTTGCCCTCATTGTGGTTCAAAAATAAGATAAGTCAAATATAATAGAGAGAAATATGAAATCAAATGACGCTTCGGTAGTAAAGTGCGACGCTTGTGGTGCGGATATGGTTTTTCAACCTGAAAAGCACCAATTAGTTTGCCCTTATTGCAATTCAGTTAAAAACATCGAAAAAACATTGCCATCAAGACGTGATTTTATGTCAGAACGAAATATTGGCGACGTTGATGCCTCTGTGTCTGTTTATCATTGCCCGAACTGTGGCGGTGACATAGAACTTGACAACTTTGCAACTGCTGACGCTTGTCCGTTTTGCGGTGCGACCAATATACAAAGGTTGGAAGATATGAAAGGGTTGAAACCCGACAGTATCTTGCCGTTTGAGTTATCTCAGGAAATGACGTTGAAAGCGGGAAAGAAGTGGTTGAAACGCAGAATTTTTGCGCCGTACCGCTTGAAAAAAGATTTTGTTGCTGACAAGTTCAAAGGCATTTACATACCAAGTTTTGCGTTTGACTCAAACACAAACTCAGTTTATGAGGGGCGTTTGGGCGAAAGACGTACACGAACAGTTGGAAGCGGTGACAAAAAACGTGTTGAAACCTATATAGAGTGGTATAATGTCAACGGCTCAATGGCACAAGTGTTTGACGACGTTATTATTGAAGCTAGCACGCATATTGAACAGAAGGAATTGAACAAACTTTTACCATACGACATTTCAAACGTTGAAAGCTATAAAAAGGAATACCTGGCAGGGTTTTGCGCAGAAAGATATAACGCGCCGTTGGATGAGTCCTATGAAATTGCAAAAGGACAAATGAACGACACCATAAGAAAGTTGATTCTGGAAAAATATAACGCTGACGTGGTAGAGTATCTTAACGTGCGCACAGATTTTAGCAACATTAAATTTAATTACGTTATGTTGCCTCTTTGGGTGTGCGTATATAAATATAAAGAAAAATTGTATCGTTTTGTGACAAACGGAAAAACTGGTAGATGCACAGGTACAACGCCTATTTCTCCTTTGAGGGTGACGCTTGCCGTCATTTTGGGACTTGGAATCGTTGCTCTGCTTGTGTGGCTGTTTGGTTTCAGCAATTTGATAAATTAGGAGGTAGTATTTATGATAACAAGAGATATGTTGATAATCGATATTCTCAAACAAGGTGACGCCGACAAATTGGCGCAAGTTTTGCAAGATAGCGGTATGCATTGCTTACATTGCATTTTAGCTCACGGCGAAACTTTGGAAGAAGCGGCCGCCGTCCACAACATTGACTGTGACGATTTGTTGAAAAAACTTAACGCCGTAATAGAAGGTTGATATGAACAATAATCTAAACGACATTGAAGCCATTTCAAAAAGGCTTTTTGAATTGCGTACTTTTTCAGATTATTCCGTCAGCCAAATGGCGGAAATGTTGGGAATTGAGCAAGTAGTTTATGAGTCTTATGAAAATGGCGAAAGTGAGATACCAATCAATTTAATTTACAAATTTGCGTCCCTTTTGGATACTGAGCCGTCTTATATTTTAAGCGGAACTATGCCGTCTAAGGATGCTGTAAATGTCGTTTACGACGGAAAAGGCGTATCTGTAAAAAGATATGAAGGTTATTCTTTCACGTCTTTGGCATCGGATTTCAAGAATAAGACAATGAGCCCAATGTTGGTTAACATTGCCCCTACTGATAATCCTGAACTTGTTGTACACGGTGGACAAGAATTTAACTATGTTTTGGAAGGTGAACTTCGAGTTATCGTTGACAATAAGGATTATTTTTTGAGGGCTGGCGACAGCATTTATTTTAATCCGAGTTTGCCACACGCTCAATTGGCTATGAACAACAAACCCGCAAAGTTTTTGACCATAATCAACGAATAGCTGAAAATATTTTGGCTTATAAGAGCTTAATTAAGCGCGCTTATGCGCGCTTTTTGTTTTGCTTAAAATTTTTCGCTGAAATCACTTCTTGTTGTTAAAACTTTTTATGTCCAAAGAGCAGTTTCATTTCGCTATTACGGCATTTGCTTAGGAAATTCTATTAAGTGAAAATTATTGTTGCATAATTTTGTCCACAATTTTGTCGCATAATTTTCTGAATTATTTTTTTACATAATTCTGCAAAGAGCACAAGCTATAACCATTCCTAAGAACGTCGCAAATAAAGAAACAGGAATTGCATAGCGCAGTTTTTTAGCTTTGCAACCAGAAAAGTACACCGCTGATATATAAAATATTGTTTCAGTTGCCCCAGATATTACTGCCGCACACCTAGCAGGATAACTGTCAACTCCATATTGTTTTATTATGTCTTCCAAAAGTGCGATAACTCCGTTGCCTGACAATGGTACAAGAAAAACTAATTCTGTAATTTCGGACGGAATGCCCAACCAAGATAATGGAATTGAAAACCAACCCGAAACAATTTTTGATAAGCCACTTGCCTTAAACAATTCAATGCAAACAAATATTGCCGCGATATATGGAAAAATTGTTTTTACCAAAGATAAACTTTCTTTTGCTCCGTCCAAAAAACAGTCGTAAACTTTGACTTTTTTGATAAGACAATAAACTATTAGAATTATGAGAATTGCGGGCAAGATATAGACTGTCATTTACTTTTACCAATTATAGTTCGAGAATTATCATTTATTGTTTTGCTTTTTTTAGAATTATACTTTGTTTTAGTTTTTTGTTTTTCAATTAAGTTTTTACCACTAGAAAAAACTTTGCAGAGTATAACTCCTGCAAAAGTAGAAATAAATGTAGCTATTAACGTAGGAAAAAATATCGAGGACGGATTTGCGCTTCCTGAGGTTGCGCGAAGCGCAATTACCGTTGCAGGCAAAATTTGAATTGACGTTGCGTTTATGACCAAAAGCAAAAGCATATTATCTGTGGCTTTTTCATCAATGCACATTGTATTCATTGCGTTTATTCCAGCAGGTGTGCTTGCTCCGCCCATTCCCAGCATATTTGACGCTAAGTTTACGGAAATCCATTTGTACGCTTCATCGCTTTCGCCTTTGAACAACTTTCTTATAAGTGGTTTTAAGCCGTTGGAAAGTTTTATATCTAAACCGCTTGCTTGCATCATTTTCAGAACGGACAGCCAGACCGCATAGATTGCGGTTAGTTTCATAATAAGTAAAACTGCGTTTCTGACGCCCTCTATCATTGTTGGAAATGCCAGCGACGGTGAAGTGATAATCAAAATGATAAGAGATATGAGCGATAAGGCGGTAAATGCAATATTCATAGAATATTGTACGATTGTAGTTAAAGAACTATGAGTGCGATTTTATTTACAAAATGGAAGTTAGGTTGTATAATAACTTAGATTATGTAAATCTTCCGAAAAGGAGAAGTCGGATATGGAAAAATATTATATTACAACAGCCATAGCTTATACGTCGGGCAAACCTCATATAGGAAATACTTATGAAATTGTTTTGACAGATTTGATTGCCCGTATGAAACGTAAACAAGGCTATGAAGTGTTTTTTCAAACAGGAACAGATGAACACGGTGAAAAGATTGAATTAAAAGCGCAGGACGCAGGTGTTTCTCCTAAAAAATTTGTTGATGACGTTTCAACTGAAATTAAATCTATTTGGGATTTGATGAATACGTCTTATGATAAGTTTATCAGAACAACTGACGCCGACCACGAAAAACAAGTGCAAAAAATATTCAAAAAACTTTATGAACAAGGCGATATATATAAAGGCACTTACAAGGGTTGGTATTGCACTCCGTGCGAGTCGTTTTGGACTGAAAGCCAACTCGTTGACGGCAAATGCCCCGACTGTGGACGTGACGTTAAGTTGGCTGAGGAAGAAGCATATTTCTTCCGTATGAGCAAGTATGCTGACCGCTTGATGCAATATTACGACGAAAACCCCAACTTTATTGTTCCGCAATCACGCAAAAATGAAATGGTAAACAATTTCTTAAAGCCAGGTCTTCAAGACTTGTGTGTATCAAGAACTTCTTTCAAGTGGGGTATCCCTGTTGATTTTGACGATAGACACGTTGTTTACGTTTGGCTTGACGCATTGACCAACTATATTACGGGTGTAGGCTACGACGCAGAAGGAAATTCAACAGAACAATACAAAAAACTTTGGCCTGCTGATTTGCACGTAATAGGCAAGGATATTGTACGTTTTCACAGTATTTACTGGCCAATATTCCTTATGGCGTTGGGCGAACCGTTGCCAAAACAAATTTTTGGGCATCCTTGGCTTTTGCAAGACGGTGGAAAAATGTCAAAATCAAAAGGCAACGTAATTTATGCTGACGATTTGGTTAAATTTTACGGTGTGGACGCAGTTAGATATTTCTTGCTTTCTCAAATGCCTTACGACAATGACGGCGTAATAAACTGGGATTTGGTTACTGAAACAATAAACGGCGAACTTGCAAACGTATATGGTAACCTTGCAAACAGAACCGTTGCGATGATAAATAAATATTTTGGTGGAGTGTTGGAAAACACAAGTGTAAACGAACCCGTTGATGACGACTTAAAAGCTGTTGTTTGTGCCACAAAAAAGAAAGTTGTTGAGAAAATGGACAGCTTTAAGGTTGCTGACGCTTTAAGCGAAATTTTTACCTTATTCAGACGCGCCAACAAATATATTGATGAAACAATGCCCTGGGTTCTTGCAAAAGATGAAAGCAAACAAGACAGACTTAAAACGGTGCTTTATAATTTGGCTGAAAGCATAGTAATTGGTTCAAGCATATTGCAACCGTTTATGCCGACAGCAACAGATAAAATTATTGCTCAATTTGGTGTTGAACCAAGAGCCTATGAAAACTGGGACAAATTCGGGCTTATTGCAAACGGCACAAAAGTAGTTGAAACAGCAGAAATCGTTTTTGCGCGTTTGGACGCAAAAGCCATAAATGAAGAAGTTCAAAAATTGTATGAAGCAAGAAAACCAAAAGACGTCAAAACTGAAAAAGTAGAAAATGTGGTTGAAATTTCTGAAATTGGAATTGAAGATTTTGCCAAAGTACAGTTGAAAGTTGGACAAATTGTTACAGCTGAAAGAGTTGAAAAAGCAGACAAATTATTGAAATTTTCTGTTCAAATTGGTGAAGAAACCCGCACAATAGTGAGTGGAATTGCCAAATATTACACTCCAGAAGAAATGGTTGGAAAGCAAGTTGTGGTAGTTTCAAACTTGAAGCCTGCAAAATTACGTGGAATTGAAAGCCAAGGTATGTTGCTTTGCGCAGTAGATGGCGACAATATTGTTTTGGTTTCTCCTGAAAAGAAAGTAAATTGCGGAGCGCAAGTTCGATAATGCCTATTATTGACACACATACGCATTTGAACGATGAAAGGTTGAAGCCTATTGCCGAACAAATTGTTTCAGATTTTGGAACTGACAATATTGCAGCGGTTGTAAATGTCGGATATGATTTTCAGTCTTCACTTTCTGCATATGAACAATCACAAAAATACGATAGCGTATATTCTGCGGTTGGAATTCACCCGCACGACAGCAAAACTGCGGACGTCAAAATGTACGGTGAATTTGAAAAACTTGCAAAAAACCAAAAAGTTGTTGCAATAGGAGAAATAGGGCTTGATTATTTTTATGATTTGAGCGATAGACAAACGCAAAAGCGTGTGTTTAGGGAACAACTTGAACTTGCTGACGCATTAAAATTGCCTGTTATTTTGCACGTGAGAGATGCCTATGAAGACGCAAGACGAATTCTCTTTGACGCAAAACGGTTTTTGAACAACGGAGTACAACTCCATTGTTATTCGGGTTCAAGCGAGTTTGTAAAAATATTCGACCAACTTGATTGTTTTTACTCTTTTGGTGGAGCAATAACGTTCAAAAATGCAAAACATAATATAGAAGCTCTAAATAGCGTTCCCAAAGATAGGTTGCTTTTGGAAACTGACTGTCCGTATATGACACCCGTTCCTTTTAGGGGGCAAACAAACTACCCAAAATTTATCAATCTTGTTGCGGATAAAATGCGTCTTGAATTAGGACTTGAAAAGGAAGAACTTGAATCAATTACGTCTTACAATGCAAAGACATTGTTTAAGAAAATAAATATTTAATAAATAGCGATAAACATTATCGCTGACAAATAGGAAGAAAATGAACACATACGTTTACGAATTTGACGGAAATTTATATCTTAATCTCACAAACAGATGCCCAAACAACTGCGAGTTTTGTTTGCGCCAGTTTAAGGACGGCGTGGCGGGAAGCGAGTTATGGCTTAAACGCGAACCAACTTTGGACGACATTATTGAGGACATAAGTTTGTTCGATTTGAACAAATATTCGGAAGTGGTATTTTGTGGTTTTGGCGAACCAATGTGCAACTTATCTATGATTTCACAAATTGGACCATACCTCAAAAACAAAGGCAAAAAACTTCGTATCAACACCAACGGTTTAGGAAATTTGATAAATAAAATGGATAATGTGCCAAAACTAATTAAAAGTTATATCGATTTTATTTCTATATCCCTTAATGCGTCAACGCCTGAGATGTATCAGGAAATTTGCAGAAGTCAATATGGCGAACAAGCGTTTTTTGAAATGTTGAAATTTGCAAAACAATGTGTTGATGAAGGAATAAATACAACGATGAGCGTTGTTGACTTTGTTGGTGAAGAAGAAATTGAGGCGTGTCGCAAAATTGTGGAGCAGACGGGGGCGCATTTTAGAGTGCGTAAAACTATTCACGCAGACGACAATTATTAAAGCAATAAGGAGCAATTTGTTTATTGCTCCTTATTTATCTTTTGTACTTTGGATATTTGTTGTTTTTATCTTCGGTACGTTGTTAATATCCGCAGTATAGGCTAATATATACACGGAAAAATAAAAAAATAAAAGGAAAAATTTGGATGAACGTAAGTGATGTCTTAAAAGCTCAAGGATTTAAGTTTAACAAGGCTCTTGGTCAAAACTTTATTACGGACGGTAATTTGCTTAGTGCCATTGTCAGCGACGGCGGAATAACCAAAGACGACGTTGTGGTAGAAATTGGTACGGGCGCGGGTACGCTTACGCGAGCTATTGCTAACTGCGCCAAAAAAGTTTTCTCATTTGAAGTTGACCAAAACTTAAAAGACATTCTGTCGTTGACATTGCAAGGGGTTGACAATGCAGAAGTAATTTTTAAGGACGTATTAAAGTTAAGCGACCAAGAATTTCTGCAAATTGTAAGCGAACCGTTTAAGGTTGTTGCAAACTTGCCTTATTATATTACAACGCCGTTGCTTATGCGCTTTTTAGAAAGCGACTTAAATGTACAATCGTTGACTTTGACAGTTCAAAAAGAGGTTGCCGACAGATTTGTTGCAAAATCGAATACGGCAGACTATTCGGCAGTTACGCTTGCTATCGATATGAGAGGTAGCGCAACAATGACAAGAAAAATATCAAAGCAAATGTTTTTCCCTGTGCCGAAAGTTGACAGCGCGGTTGTAAGAGTTGACATTGACAGACACAAACTTGACGGCGAAAATTTTAATCTTATACACAAACTTGTGCGCTCGGCATTTGGAATGAGAAGAAAAACTTTGGTAAATAATTTGAGTAATGCTTTTGGAATTTCAAAAGACGAACTTACAAAAAAACTTGAAATGGCGCAGTTGTCGCCGCTTATAAGAGGAGAGGCGTTGAGTCTTGATGATTTTATAAGGTTATCGCATCAATTTTAAGAGTACACAACTAAAAAACTTTAGTAATTCTTTTACTAATTAAAAAAACAAGGTCGATTTTTCGGCTTTTTTTATGCGCTTGATTGCTAGCGTATTTTTTTGTCAAAATTTTGACGTAATCAAAAATAGGTATATTATTTTTTTCTACTTCATATCGTTTAAGGCGAGGTTAATATGTATAGAAAGGAAATAATCGTTTTAAGCGGAGGAGCAAATAAAGCCGTTGTAAAATTGACAACTTCACTAAATGGAAAAATAAAGGGAAATTGTAGGACAGAATTTAAGCCAAAAGACTCTATGCTTTATATATTAGGTGAAAACTGCTATGAGATAAAATTGCAAGGCTATGAAACGTCGTTTGAAATTCCAGATGACGGCAGCGAATATGCGTGTGTACTTTTGTCTGATTTTCCTCCTATGTTTGGAACTGGAAAAGCGCATATTTTGCGTAATGATGCTATTTTGCGAGCAGAAATGTTCAGAAAAAATCTTATGCAAGGTCATAATAGCGTAAACAAAGCCGAAAACATAAATTTTGAGCCATCGTTTAGAGAAACCAGTTCAAACAATATTGAAAAACCTGTGGACGAAAATTATTGCGATAAGCAAAAAAATCATTCTGATGACAAAACAGAGCAAATAGGTGACAAGGCAGACAAGAATTTTGCAAAAGAGTCTCTAAATAAAAACCGATATAAAAAAGAAGGGCTAGAAGAAAAAACTAGCCAAAATGCAAACTATAAAAAAGGCTCGACGTTTGCAAAAGACGAGAATGTAAAACATTCGCAAACAGACGAGCGTGAAACGGTTATGGACGTTATGGAAAATTCAACGCAGTACGAGGGCGACAATTTTTACTATGCAGTCAAACCTCAGCTTGACGAAATGTTTGTGAGGTATCCCGAAGACGTTGAACTGGATACGGCAATTCCAAATTCACGTTGGATAAGAGTTGATACAAAAGATGACTTCTATGTTGTCGGCATCTTGTATGATGATGGCGAACCAGTTTATATATGTTACGGAATTCCAGGCAAATATTCCGAGAAACCATCGGCATCGTTAAGCGACGTATGCGTGTGGCTGTCTTTGGATGGAGTTGAACAAAAAACGGCAGAGGACGGTTATTGGGTCATTTATCAATCTGCAAAAGATGGAAAGATAGTCAAATAAGTTATGCAACATAATAAAGCCTTAAAAACCGAGTCAATTTGCATCGGAAATTAAACTTATGCAATAGGCAAATATGGAAGTATATATTTGTTAGAAATTTTTTAGGAAAAGGAGAAACATTAAGTAAAATCTAACATTGGCAAATTAAGTAGCCTTACACAAAAGCAAAAAATCTTTTTGAAAAAAGAACTATAATAACTGTCAATTTAATTTATAAAAACAGAAAATGATAAAATGGTATAAACGAAAATAGATTGAAGATAGATTTAACCAAATAAGAAAATTTGTGTAGAAGAACTCGCTCATATTAGGGCGGGTTTTTCTGTATATACCTAATATATTGTGTCTATAATTTTCCAATCTACAAGACGTAAATATGCAAAAAAATATATTGTTTTTTGCTTGACATTGCTTTTATAAAATTATATGATAGTCAAGCCGTGTTCTGTGAATGCGGACATTTCGCCGTATTTCGGCGGAAAAAAATTATAAGACACACACGGATAAGTGTTATAAAGTAGGAGGCTAAATAATGGCTGGACAAAAAATCAGAATCAAGCTCAAAGCGTATGATCACAATCTCATCGATATTTCTGCTGAAAAAATTGTCGAGACAGTGAAAAAGACAGGCACCAAAGTTTCAGGACCTATCCCACTGCCAACTGAGAAAGAAATCATCACTATTTTGAGAGCAACCCACAAATATAAGGACTCTCGTGAGCAATTTGAACTCAGAACACACAAGCGTTTGATTGACATCTACAATCCAACAAGCAAAACAGTTGACTCTTTGATGAAACTTGACTTGCCTGCTGGTGTTGATATTTCAATCAAACTCTAAGCGTAATAAAAGGAGGGTGAACTTTACATGGATAAAGCAATCATCGGAAAGAAAATCGGCATGAGCCAAATCTTTACAGCCGAGGGCAAAGTTATCCCCGTAACAGTAGTTGAAGCGGGACCTTGCCAAGTCGTACAAGTAAAGACAAAAGAAAATGATGGATACGAAGCTGTACAAGTCAGCTTTGGCACTATCAAGGAAACAAGAGTCAACAAACCTGAAACAGGACATTTTAAGAAAGCTGGTGTTGACGTCAAAAAGTATCTTCGTGAACTTCGTTTCGCAAACTGTGCTAACTATGCGTTGGGACAGGAACTGACCTGCGATATGTTTAAGGAAGGGGATAAGATTGACGTAACAGGCACTTCCAAAGGTCACGGCTATTCAGGCGTTATCCAAAGATGGAACCAACATACAGGACCTATGGCACACGGTTCCGGCTACCACAGAGGTGTCGGTTCATTGGGTGCAAACTCATCCCCGTCAAGAGTTTTCAAAAACAAACATATGGCAGGACAATGGGGTAGTGAAAAAGTTACGGTTCAAAATTTGACAGTTGTGCGCGTTGACGCAGCAAGAAATCTCTTGCTCATCAAAGGTGCTGTTCCTGGTCCAAAAGGTGGCTTGGTTGTTGTCAAAGAATCCATCAAGGGTTAATCGGAGGTAGGAAATGAAACTGAAAGTTTTGAATATGGCGGGTAAGTCTGCCGGAACAATAGAAATCAGCGATTCCGTATTCGGTTTGGAGTACAACGAAGCACTTGTTCACCAAGTAGTAGTTGCACGACTTGCAAACAACCGTCAAGGTACAATGAGTGCGCTTACAAGACGTGAAGTTCGTGGCGGTGGCATTAAGCCTTATCGTCAAAAAGGAACAGGACACGCTCGTCAAGGTTCAATCACTGCTCCTAACCATGTTGGTGGCGGTATCGTTTTTGCAAAAAAACCTCGTGATTTCTCACAAAAAATCAACAAAAATATGAAGAAAAACGCATTGTATTCCGCGCTTTCTGAAAAAATCCGTCAAGAAGAAATTGTTATCATTGACAAGTTTGAATTGGCAGAACCAAAAACCAAATTGGTAGCTTCTGCTATTGATGCTCTTAAACTCAACGGAACAGTTATGTTTGTAACTGCCGATTATGATGCTTTGGCTTTGAGAGCAAGCAAGAATATGCCTGAAGTTGGTTTGACTGAAAGCAGACAATTGAGTGTGTATGACGTTGTTGCAACAAAGAACATTGTTATCACCAAGGATGCAATCAAAAAACTTGAGGAGGCAGCACAATGACAGCATACGACATCATTATAGAGCCTATCCTTTCAGAAAAAAGCTATGATGGCATTTCTGATAAGAAATACACCTTCAAAGTTCAAAAGACAGCAACTAAGACACAAATCAAAGCAGCTGTTGAACAAATTTTCGGTGTTAAGGTAGAAAAAGTTAACACAGCAAATTACGACGGAAAGGTCAAAAGAATGGGACGTAACGAAGGCAGAACTTCCTCCTACAAAAAAGCAATCGTCACATTGACCGCCGACAGTAAAGCAATCGAATTCTTCGAGAGCTTGGCATAAGGAGAATAAAAATGGCTATTAAGAGTTATAAACCTACTTCTCCCGCTCGTCGTTTTATGACGGTATCTGCCTTTGACGAAATTACTTCAAAAACCCCCGAACGCTCACTTTTGGTGGCATTAAGACACTCGGGTGGCAGAAACGCAACAGGTAGAATTACCGTACGTCATATCGGTGGCGGCAATAAAAGCAAATATCGTTTAATCGATTTCAAACGCAACAAAGACGGAGTACCCGCAAGAGTTGTTTCAATCGAATACGACCCCAACCGTTCAGCTAACATTGCACTTTTGAATTATGCTGACGGTGAAAAGAAATATATTCTCGCACCAGTTGGTCTTACAAAAGGCGATATGGTTGAAAGCGGTCCTAACGCTGATATTAAAGTTGGAAACTCACTTCCTCTTGAATTTATTCCCGTTGGTACTATGATTCATAATATCGAACTTCAACCTGGAAAGGGCGGACAAATTGCAAGAGCAGCAGGAAATGCAGCACAACTTATGGCAAAAGAAGGCAGATATGCTATCGTTCGTATGCCTAGTGGTGAAATGAGATATATTCTTATTCAATGCAGAGCTTCAATTGGTCAAGTTGGCAATATCGACCACGAAATCATCCGCGTAGGAAAAGCTGGTAAAGTTCGTCATATGGGCATACGTCCAACTGTTCGTGGTGTTGTTATGAACCCTTGCGACCACCCGCACGGCGGTGGCGAAGGCAAATCTCCTATCGGTATGCCTTCACCTGTTACTCCTTGGGGTAAACCCACTCTTGGTTACAAGACAAGAAAGAAGAAGAACAGATCAAGCAAGCTTATTATTAAGCGCGTGAACTAATAGGGAGGCGCACAATGAGTAGAAGTATTAAAAAAGGACCTTTCGTTGAAGAAAGACTTATGAAAAGAATTATCGCTATGAACGAGAAAGGTGAGAAACGTCCTGTAAAAACTTGGTCACGTTCCTCAACAATCTTCCCTGAAATGGTTGGACATACAATCGCAGTTCATGACGGTCGCAAACACGTACCTGTATATGTTACAGAAGACATGGTTGGCTGCAAACTCGGTGAATTTTCTCCGACACGCACCTTCAAAGGTCACTCTGGTGACAAGACAACCGGCGGTAAATAAGGAGGAAATATGGCTACAAGAAGTAAACAAAAAGCTTTGAAGCGTAATGCTGAGGCCGATACAAGACCGAGAGCTATCGCAAGATTTGTCAGAATTTCTCCATTCAAAATTAGAGTCGTTCTCGACATCATCAAAGGTAAATCAGTTAATGAAGCAATAGCAATTTTGGAAAACACTCCCAAAGCAGCAAGCGAAGTTTTGATTAAACTCGTAAACAGCGCAGCGGCAAACGGTGAGAACAACCAAAACCTTTCAAGAAACGATTTGTTTGTTGCAGAATGTTACGCAAATGAAGGGCCAACACTTAAACGTATCAGTCCAAGAGCTCACGGCAGAGCATTCCGTATCAACAAAAGAACAAGTCATATCACAGTCATTCTTGACTCTAAAAACGCATAAGGAGGTATACGATGGGACAAAAAGTTAATCCAAACGGACTTAGAACTGGTATCATCAAAACTTGGGAAGCCAAATGGTATGCCGACAAAAAGCATTTTGCAGACAATTTGATTGAAGATAACAAAATTCGTAAATTCATCAAAAAGAAATACTATGAAACTGCTATAAGCAAAATCACAATCGAAAGAGCCGCTGACAAAGTTGTTGTTGCAATACACACAGCTCGTCCAGCAATCTTGATTGGCAAAGCTGGTGCAGGTGTAGAAGAAATTAAGAAAGAAGTTGAAAAGATTGTTGCAGGCAGCAAAAAAGTCAGCATCAACATTATGGAAGTCAAACATCCAGATGCAGATGCACAACTTGTTGCAGAAGCAATTGCAAAACAACTTGAAAACAGAGCTTCTTTCCGTCGCGCTATGAAACAAGGTATGTTCAGAGCAATGAAAGCTGGTGCAAAGGGTGTCAAAACTATGGTTTCAGGCAGACTTGACGGCGCAGAAATTGCAAGAAGTGAAAATTACCACGAAGGTTCAATTCCACTTCAAACCTTGCGTGCAGACATCGATTACGGTGTAGCGACAGCAAACACCACATTTGGCGCAATCGGCGTAAAAGTGTGGATTTACAAAGGTGAAATCCTTGGGAAAAATAATTTTGAAGGAGGAAATCAATAATGTTGATGCCTAAGCGCGTTAAAAGACGCCGTCAATTCCGTGGCAGAATGAAAGGTAAGGCAAACAAAGGCAACGTCATCGCATACGGTGAATTTGGTCTTGTTGCCCAAGAGCCCGGCTGGATTACCTCCAATCAAATAGAAGCAGCCCGTGTCGCTATGACAAGATATATTCGTCGTGGTGGTCAAGTTTGGGTGGATATATTCCCTCATAAACCTGTCACCAAGAAACCTGCTGAAACTCGTATGGGTAGTGGTAAAGGTTCACCCGAATATTGGGTAGCAGTTGTAAAACCCGGTCGTGTAATGTTTGAAATTGCAGGTATCGAGGAATCAGTAGCAAGAGAGGCTTTGCGTCTTGCAGCTCACAAACTTCCAATCAAATGCAAGTTTGTTGCAGCAGCAGATATGAAGGCCGAAGGCGGTGAAGAATGAAATCGAAACAAGTTTTTGAAATGACAGATAAAGAGCTTCAAACAAAGCTCAATGAATTGAAGTCGGAATTGTTTTTCCTTCGCTTCAAAAACGCCACAAACCAACTCACAAACCCTATGGTACTTGTAGAGACAAGGCGTGATATCGCCCGCATTAAAACCGTTATTCGTCAAAGAGAGTTATCTCAAAATACGAATGCGAATAAGAAGGGCTGATAATCGGAGGTTAGTATGGAAAGAAATTTGAGAAAAGAAAGAGTAGGAATTGTAGTTTCTGACAAAATGGACAAAACAATTGTTGTCGCTGTTGCCGAGAAAGTTAAGCATCCTCTCTATAAGAAAATTGTCAATCGCACTATGAGACTTAAAGCTCACGATGAAAACAATGAATGTGGCATCGGCGATAAAGTGCGTGTTGCAGAAACACGTCCGCTTTCAAAAGACAAATGCTGGCGTCTCGTTGAAATAATCGAGAAGGCTAAATAAGGAGGACGCTATGATTCAACCACAAACAAGACTTAAAGTCGCAGATAACAGCGGCGCTAAGGAAATTATGTGTATCAGAGTTTTGGGCGGCTCTTTCAGAAGAAGCGGAAACATCGGTGATGTTATCGTCGCATCTGTAAAATCAGCAATCCCAGGCGGCAAAGTGAAGAAGGGTGACGTTGTCAAAGCTGTTATTGTTCGTACAACTTTTGGTTTGCAACGTGAAGATGGAAGCTATATCAAGTTTGATGACAACGCAGCAGTTGTTATTGACAACCAAAAGCAACCACAAGGCACCCGTATCTTTGGGCCAATTGCAAGAGAACTTCGTGATAAAGATTATATGAAAATAATCTCTCTCGCACCCGAAGTTTTGTAGGAGGTCAATATGGCTAATTTGAATGTAAAAAAAGGTGATAACGTAATGGTTATCACAGGAAAGGATAAAGGAAAAGCAGGCAAAGTTTTGGCTGTTGACACCGACAAAAGCAGAGTTTACGTTGAAGGTGTAAATATCATTTCCAAGAGCAAGAAACCAAAGAACGCACAAGACAAGGGTGGTATCATCAAACAAGAAGGCACAGTTGCTGTGTCCAACGTTATGCCGATTTGCCCAACTTGTGGAGCAGTTGTCAGAGTTAAACACGCAGAAATTAAAGATGCTAAAAACGGTGTTAAATCTGAACGTATTTGCGCAAAATGCGGTGCTTCCTTAGATGCAAAGAAAGCCTCTGCAAAAAAAGTCGCAAAAAAAGCTGCAAAGAAAAAAGCAGAGAAGTCTGAAAATCAAGACTAGTCACACGGAGGTACTATCGTGGCAGAGAAAAAGAATCAGGTTGCTAAGGCAACTGCAACCGATACAAATGCTCAAAGATATAGAATGAAGGCACAATACAAAGAAGAAGTTGCGCCTGCTCTTATCAAGCATTTTGGCTACAAAAATATTAACCAAGTTCCCCGCATTGAAAAGATTGTCCTCAATATGGGCTTAGGTGATTGCAAAGATAACAGCAAATCGTTGAACCTCGCAGTTGACGAATTGAAACTTATCGCAGGTCAAAAACCTGTTATCACCAAAGCTAAGAAGAGTGTCGCAAACTTTAAGGTCAGAGAAGGAATGAACGTTGGCGCAAAAGTTACGCTCAGAGGCAACAGAATGTTTGACTTTTTAGATAAGTTCATTTCTATTGCTCTCCCAAGAGTCCGTGACTTCCGTGGCGTTTCATCCAAGTCTTTTGACGGCAGAGGAAACTATGCTTTGGGTGTTAAGGAACAACTTATTTTCCCAGAAATCGCATACGACCAAATTGAAAAGGTACGCGGTTTCGACATTTGCATTGTAACATCTGCAAAAACAGATGAGGAAGCCCGCGAGTTGTTAAGACTTATGGGTATGCCTTTCTCAAAGTAAGGAGATAATTTATGGCCAAAACATCAATGATAGAAAAACAAAAAAGACCGCAAAAATTTACTACACGTGAATATACACGTTGCCGTATTTGCGGACGCCCTCACGCTGTGCTTAAAAAATACGGCATTTGCAGAGTTTGCTTTAGAGAACTTGCCTACAAAGGTCAAATTCCTGGAGTGAAGAAGGCGAGCTGGTAAGGAGGCGTAATAATATGACAGATCCAATTGCAGATATGTTAACAAGAATAAGAAACGCTTTGACTGCGAAACATGAAACCGTTGAGGTTCCAGCTTCAAAAGCAAAGGTTCAAATTGCAGAGATACTCACAAAAGAAGGCTTTATCAAAGGTTACGAAATTGTTGAGAACGAAGTTCAAAACACAATTCTTATCACTTTGAAATATGCTGCCAACAAAAACCAAAAGGTTTTGACGGCTTTGAAGAGAGTATCCACACCTGGTCTTCGTGTTTATGCAAACGTTGATAAACTTCCTAAGGTTTTGAATGGAATGGGTATTGCTATTCTTTCAACATCAAAAGGTATTATGACGGATAAACAAGCAAAAGAACAGCACATTGGCGGCGAAGTACTCGCCTACGTTTGGTAAGGAGGGGTTATTATGTCTCGTATAGGCAGAGCTCCTATTGCCATTCCGCAGGGAGTTGAATTCAAAAACAATGATAACGTCATTACCGTAAAAGGACCTTTGGGCGTTTTGACTCAGGACGTAGATAAGTCTATAGAGGTTGTTGTCGAAGATAATCACATTTTAGTGAAACGTCATTCCGATGATAAAGAACACCGCGCTTTGCACGGACTTTACCGCGCACTTATCAACAATATGGTTGTAGGCGTTACGAAAGGCTTTGAAAAGTCATTGATTGTCAACGGCGTCGGTTACAAACTTTCAGTCAGCGGCAATAAACTTATTATGAACATCGGCTTTTCTCACCCCGTTGAGTTTGTAGCTCCAGAAGGAATTGCATTCTCGTTGCCCGCTCCTTTGGAAATTCTCGTAAAGGGAATTGACCGTCAAAAAGTCGGACAAATTGCAGCGTCGATTAAAGCAGTCAAAAAGATTGAGCCATACCATGGATACGGCATCCGTTATAAAGATGAAGCTGTCATCCACAAGGAAGGCAAGACTGCGGGTAAATAGAGGTGAAATATGATTAGTAAGAAAGATAAGAATGAAGATAGAGTTATTCGCCACGAAAGAGTGAGAAAAAAAGTTTCAGGAACTGCTGAAATGCCTCGTCTTTGCGTGTACAGAAGCTCAAACCATATCTATGCTCAAATTATTGACGACGTAAAAGGCACGACTCTTTGTTCTGCTAGCACTTTGGAAAAGGCTCTTATAAAGAAAGCCAATGAAGTTTCCAAGAGCGAAGCTGCAAAACTTGTTGGTGTTGCTATTGCCGAAAAAGCTCAAAAGCTAGGCATTAAGCAAGTCGTCTTTGACAGAGGCGGTTATCTCTACATTGGTAGAGTTGAAGCCCTTGCAGACGGCGCAAGACAAGCTGGTCTTGACTTTTAGGAGGACATTATGGCAGAGCGTGATAATAGAAGAAACGACAGAAACAGAGAAGAAAACGACGGCTTGACCAAAAAGCTCATCGCTGTCAACCGTGTAACTAAGGTTGTTAAGGGCGGTAGAAATATGCGTTTTGCAGCTTTGGTTGTTGTTGGCGACCAAAACGGCAAAGTCGGTCTTGGTTTGGGTAAGGCAGCCGAAGTTCCAGAAGCTATCGAAAAAGCAACTCAACTTGCAAAACGTAATATGCAAGACATTGCTTTAAGCGGAACAACCATTCCTCACCAAACAACAGGCAAATTTGGACGCGGTCAAGTTCTCTTGATTCCAGCTGAAGAAGGTACTGGCGTTATCGCTGGTGGTCCTGTTCGTGCAGTATTGGAAGTTTCAGGTGTTAAGGATATCAGAACCAAATCTTTGGGCTCAAATAATCCTATAAACTGCGCCAAAGCTACAATCGATGGACTTTGCAGTCTGCGTAGTGCAGAACAAATTGCAAAACTCCGCGGTGTTGACGTAGTTGAAGGCTAGGAGGATATTATGGCAGCTAAAAAAGAAGAAGCAAAAATGATAAAAGTAACTCTTACAAAAAGCACAATTTCTTGCCTTAAAAACCAAAAAGCTACAGTTGAAGCTCTTGGTCTTAAAAAAGTTGGTTCAAGCAACACATTTAAGGATGACGTTGTTGTAAGAGGAATGATAAACAAAGTTTCTCACCTTGTTAAGGTTGAGGAAATTTAACGGAGGGCAAAATGAATATTCAAGATATTAAACCAGCCGAGGGCGCAAAGTCCGATGTTAAAAGAATAGGTCGTGGTATTGGTTCAGGCACAGGCAAAACCTCTACTCGCGGTCACAAAGGACAATGGGCAAGAAGTGGTGGCGGTGTTCGTCCTAACTTTGAAGGCGGTCAAATGCCTATGACAAGAAGACTCCCCAAAAGAGGCTTCAACAACAAGCAATTTGCTCACGTTTATAATGTTGTTAATGTCGAAATTTTCAATAATTTTGAAAATGGACAGGTTGTTGGTATTGACGAATTGGTTGCAAGTGGTATTATTAAAGTTGTCGAACCTTATGGTCTTAAAGTCCTTGGCGACGGCAATTTGGAAAAGAAACTTACAATCAAGGCTCAAAAGTTCACCACAGCCGCAGTTGAAAAAATTCAAAAGGCAGGCGGCACAGCAGAGGTGCTATAATGTTTGAAACATTAGTTAACGCATTCAAGACTAAGGAAATCAGAGTAAAAATTTTCTTTACTCTGCTTCTCCTGTTTGTCTATCGAATTGGTTGTTTTATTCCTTTGCCTGGTCTCGATGTCGCGACCGTCAAAGGATTGATGTCTGGCGGAGAATTCTTAGGCATTCTCAGTATGATGACGGGTGGTTCTATGCAAAACGCAACTTTGTTTGCGCTTGGTATTCTTCCGTTTATTAACGCGTTTATCATAATGCAACTTTTGACTTTAATTATTCCTAAGTTGGAAAAATTGTCAAAAGAGGGTGACCAAGGAAGACAAAAGATTACGCAAATCACAAGATATGTTGCGTTGGTGTTAGGACTTATTCAAGCAATTGGTATTATTGTCGGATGGAAGAATGCTATTGTTCGTATCTTTCCATTTGAAGCAGGTTGGGCGTTCCCCTATATGTCGGCAATAGTAATAATTACAGTTCTACTCGCTGGCAGCACTATGGTTATGTGGTTGGGTGAAAGAATTACCGAATACGGAATAGGCAACGGCACGTCCTTGATTATCTTTATCGGAATTTTGGGCACAGCTGGCAAAACAATGGCTGAATCGTTAAAACTTGTTGGACAACAATGGACTTATATTTGGAACATTCTGGGCTTTGTACTTATCGTTGTTGGAATTTTGTTCTTCATCGTCTTCTTTGACCTTGCGGAACGAAGGGTAACCGTTCAATATTCCAAACAAGTTAAGGGCAATAAAATGTACGGTGGACAAACAACGTATATTCCTATCAGAATTAACGCAAGCGGTGTTATGCCAATTATTTTTGCATCATCACTTGTTATGTTCCCCGATATGATTATGGCATTGTTTTTCCGTAACAGCGAAGCCTATGCTTGGTATGCTCAACATATGGGCGCAGGACATTGGCCTTATTATGTATTCCTGACAATTTTCATCTTATTCTTTGCATATTTCTATGCTCAGATACAGTTTAATCCAGATGACGTTTCAAGGAATATCCAACAATACGGCGGTTTCTTGCCAGGTATTAGACCAGGTAAACCTACAAGCGATTTTTTGAGAAAGGTAAACAACAGAATTACGTTCTTTGGAGCAATTTTCTTGGCGTTCCTCTCATTGATTCCGACCTTTATCTTTAAGGCTTTGTCACAAGACGTATTGCCGTTTAACTCGGCATTCTCAGCAACAGGCTTATTGATTGTCGTATCAGTCGCTCTTGAACTGAATAAACAGTTGGAAGCTCAAATTATGATGAAACACTACAAAGGTTTCTTGAAATAATTTGAATAAACAAAAATTCACAAATAGCGCAAAATAGCGACTTATATGACACTCATTTAAGTTGCTATTTCGCACGAAAAGTTGTAAAATAGGAGAATATATGAAGAATATAGTTTTACTCGGCGCCCCAGGAGCAGGAAAAGGTACTTTAGCAAGTATGATGGTGACAAGATATAATCTCCCGCACATTTCGACAGGAGACATTTTGCGCGCCAACATAAAAGAAGGCACCAAACTCGGGCTGGAAGCTAAATCTTATATTGACAAAGGCGAACTTGTTCCAGATAGCGTTGTTATCGGAATAGTTGAAGCTCGCTTGAAAGAAGCTGACGCTCAAAACGGATATATTCTTGATGGATTTCCACGTACTATCGCTCAGGCGGAAGCACTCGACAAATTTACAAAAATCAACTATGTGTTGAACTTTGACGCAAGCTATGAAACAATCTTGCACCGTATATCGGGACGTAGAGTTTGTGCTTGTGGTGCAACGTATCATATCGATTGGTTGAACGGAAGTGAAGTTTGTCCGAATTGCGGAAAAATCCTTTACACAAGAAACGACGATAAACCTGAAACGGTGACGTCAAGATTGGCTGTGTATGAAAAGCAAACCGCTCCGCTTATTGATTATTACAAAAACAAAGGAATACTTTTCGATATCAATGCGAATATAGGCAAAGACCTGACTATTTTAGCGATAGAGAAGGTGCTAAAAAATGATTAACCTAAAATCTTCGTCCGAAATCAAAGCGATGAAGGCGTCGGGACAAAAACTTAGAGATTTATTGCTTTATTTGGAAGAAAAGGTTAAACCTGGAATAACAACAAAAAAACTTGATGAATTTGCATACGATTTCATAAAACGTAACGGCGCAACGCCATCGTTTTTGGGATACGGCGGTTTTCCTGCCTCGATATGCGCTTCAATAGATGAGGTTGTAGTCCACGGAATACCTTCGGAGAGACGCCTTAAAGAAGGCGAGATAATCGGGATAGACGCAGGTATGATTTTCAAGGGTTGGCAATCCGATGCAGCAAGAACGTTTGCAGTAGGAGAAATCGAACCTGAGAAACAAAGGTTGATTGACGTTACTAGACAGAGCTTTTTTGAAGGAGTTTCAAAGTTCAAAGAAGGCGGACGTTTAGGAGATATATCAAATGCAATTCAAACTTACGCTGAGTCAAACGGGTTTTCTGTTGTGAGAGCAATGGTTGGACACGGAATTGGCAGAGAGATGCACGAAGATCCGCAAGTGCCTAATTATGGCAGAGCTGGTCACGGTACTAGGCTTGAAAAGGGATTGACACTTGCCATAGAACCTATGATTGATATGGGGACTTGGGAAGTTGAAACGTTGTCTGACGGTTGGACTTGCGTAACATTGGACAGAAAACCGTCCGCGCACTATGAAAACACGGTGGCTCTTACCGAAAATGGAGCTGAAATTTTGACGTTGTAATATGGAACTTGGACAAGTGGTATATTCAAAAGCAGGACGTGATAGCGGAAGATATTTTGCTGTTGTTGAGATTGTCGATGAAAGTTACGTCAAAATTGCAAATGGTGATTTGCGTAGAATTAAAAGCGCAAAATTGAAAAAAATTAAGCACTTACGTTCAAATGGCGACGTGCTTGAAAAAATATCAGATAAATTAAAGAACGGAATGCAGGTATTCGATGCGGAACTTTTTAGCGCGCTCCGTTTTTATAACGAAAAAGCTGAAAATTAGGAGTGTTATGTCCAAAGAAGATGTAATCGAAACCGAGGGTAAAGTTATAGAGGTTTTACCCAAAACGCAATTCAAAGTTCAATTAAGCAACGGTCATATGATTCTTGCTTATCTTGGCGGAAAGTTACGTATAAACAATATCAGAATACTTGAAGGCGACAAAGTAAAAATTGAAATGTCACCTTATGATTTGACTAAGGGTAGAATTATTTACCGTAATAAATAGTCAAAAACAACAAATCGAAGAACTTAGGAGGTTCACAATGAAAGTTAGACCAAGTGTTAAACCAATGTGCGACAAATGCAAGGTTATCAAGAGAAACGGCAAAGTTATGGTAATTTGCTCTAAGTATCCAAACCACAAGCAACGTCAAGGTTGATTAGTTAGGCAAAACTGCATAGAGCGGCTGGTCGCGCATTCCAAAATCGTAGCGACTATCTATGCGTAGTATAAATAGAAAATTTTACACAATTTTTCGGAGGTAGAAAATGGCAAGAATAGCCGGCGTGGATCTTCCACGTGAAAAGAGAGTTGAGATTGGACTTACCTACATTTTTGGTATTGGTCTTCCTATGTCTCAAAAAATCTTGAGTGAAACTGGCATTGACGGCGATATCCGTGTTAAGGATTTGACCGAAGATCAAGTCAGTTTAATTCGTGATTATATTGAAAAACATCTTCATGTCGAAGGCGACCTCAAAAGAGAAGTCGGACTGAATATCAAAAGACTTATGGAAATTGGTTGCTACCGTGGCATCCGCCATAGAAAAGGTCTTCCCGTTCGCGGTCAAAGCACAAAGCAAAACGCAAGAACCAGAAAGGGTCCAAAGCGTACTGTCGGACGCAAGAAGTCTAAATAAGGAGGCGTGATATGGCAGCTACAATCAAAAAAATCAAAAAAAGAAAAGACATTAAGCGTGTTGAGAAAGGTCAAGCCCACATCCACGCATCATTCAACAATACAATTGTTACGATTACCGATATGAACGGCAACGCAGTATCTTGGTCTTCATCGGGCAAACTTAAGCTCCGTGGTTCAAGAAAATCTACTCCTTTCGCCGCACAAATGGTAAGTGAAGACGCCGCTAAGGTGGCATACGATCAAGGTATGAGAACCGTTGAGGTTTATGTAAAAGGACCTGGCTCAGGCAGAGAATCTGCTATCCGCGCCCTTGCAAACGTAGGTATGGAAGTTACTCTTATTCAAGACGTATCTCCTATCCCTCACAACGGTTGCCGTCCGCCCAAGCGCAGAAGATTATAGGAGGTAGAATATGGCTAAGTATACAGGTCCAGTATTGAAAAAATGCAGATCGCTTGGTATTGACCCTGCTGATATGGGTATCAGCAAAAAGTCAACAAAACAAGTAAATTTCCGCAGAAAGAAACAAAGTGACTATGCTGTTCAATTGAAAGAAAAACAAAAAGTTAAGTTTGTTTACGGCATACTTGAAAAACAATTTAGAGCTTATTACGATAAGGCTTCTGTTCAAAGAGGCATTACTGGTGAAAATATGCTCATCCTTTTGGAAAGAAGACTTGACAACGTAGTTTATCGTTTAGGTTTGGGTAAAACCCGTGCTATGGCTCGTCAAATCGTAAACCACGGTCACATTACCGTTAATGGCAAAAAGGTTGACATCCCTTCTTATTTGATTAAGGCAGGAGACGTGATTGCTGTTAAAGAAAACAAGAAGAATTTAGCTCTTTGGAACGAAATTAAAGAAGTCAAAAATCTTAGCATAGTAAAATGGTTGGAATTTGACAACGCAACATTGACAGGTAAAGTTAAAGCTCTTCCTGAAAGAGCGGACATCAACGACATTGACATCAAGGAACACCTTATCGTCGAGTTGTATTCTAAATAATCTGATTGGAGGATACAGTTATGATGGAAATCAAAAGACCCAAGATAAGTTTCGAGGAGAACGAAAGCAAAAATTACGCGCGTTTTGTTGTAGAACCATTAGAACGTGGTTTTGGTACAACGATTGGAAACAGCTTGCGTCGTATTTTGTTGTCATCACTTCCCGGCGCTGCTGCTGTGGGCATCAAAATCAAGGGTGTTGACCACGAATTCTCTACTATCAAAGGCGTCAAAGAGGAAGTGACTGAAATTATCCTCAACTTAAAGACAGTTCGTTTCAAAATTACTGGCTCACAAGAAGGCGCAGATAAAATCGAAGTGAAACTTTTCGCAGACCAAGTTGGCGAAGTAAAAGCAGGGGATATAATTCTTCCGTCTGACGTTGAAGTAATGAACCCCGAAAAAGTTATTTGCACATTGGACGAAGGCGGAGTTTTGGATATGTCTATTTTTGTTGACCAAGGTCGTGGATACGTTCCAGCGACACAAAACAAAGATAGCCGTCAACCAATCGGATATATCTCAATCGACTCAATTTTTACACCTGTTGTAAAAGCTAATTATTCGGTTGAAAGCACTCGTGTTGAGCAAAGTATCGATTTTGATAAACTTACAATCGAAGTGACCACAGACGGCACAGTAACCGCAAAAGAAATTATTTCTTTGGCCGCTAAGGTTATGAATGACCACATTAAATTGTTCGTTGACCTCGTTGACAATATGGACGATTACGAAATTCTGGTTTCACAAGATGATGACAAAACTCAAAAGGTTCTTGAAATGTCTGTTGAAGACTTAGACCTCTCCGTTCGTTCCTATAACTGCTTGAAGAGAGCCAACATACACACCGTTGAGGACCTCACCAGAAGAACCGAAGACGATATGTTGAAGGTGAGAAACCTCGGAAGAAAATCCCTCGAAGAAGTCGTTAAAAAGCTGGAAAATCTCGGACTCGGCCTTAAAACGCAAGAGGACTAGGAGGATAAAATGCCAAAAAAATTAGGAAAACCCACCGACCAAAGAATGGCTATGCTTAAAAACCAAGTTTCAGAGCTTTTGTGGTATGGTGAAATCGAAACAACTGTAGACCGTGCTAAGGCAGTTAGAAGCCTTGCCGAAAAATACATTACCATTGCAATGCGCTCATATCAAGATGAAGTTGTTGTGACAAAAACTGTTACAAACGCAAAAGGCGAGAAAGTTGCACAAGAGTTTACCAATGATGGTCCTAAAAAACTTGTTGCACGCAGAAGACTTATGGCAGAACTTCGTGACCTTCAAGAAGCACGCAATGATAAGGAAAGCAAAACAGCATACAATGCACGTATCAAAGACGTAAAGCACCCCCTTATTGAAAAAATGTTTAAGGAATATGCTCCTAAGTATGATGCACGTGCAACTGAACTTGGCAAAGCAGGCGGATATACCAAAATTTTGAAAACTGGTTTTCGTCGTGGCGATGCAGCAGAAGTTTGCATTTTGAGACTTATCTAAGGTAATTAAATCAATAATTAAAAATCTGTGCAATAGCGCAGATTTTTTTTGCTTTAATTAAAATGATTGATAAAATTTCGGTTAAAATTTTATCAATCATTTAAGACCATATAATTTATTTGTTTCTAATATAATGTCAAGAGATATTTGAAATTTATTGAGTAACTAATCAAATAAAATTTGGTATATATTATTGAATTTACTCAATTTTCGGGCTTTTGCCATAAATTGTTGCGTTCTGGGTGATATATTGCGCCTAGAATGCGCTCTTTTGCAAAAGGAATTTCTTTGCAGATATGCTTTATTAAGTCTTTTGCGTATTCTCGTTTTGACACGTGGTTCATTGGGCATACGTTTTCAACAATAGGTAAATTTAGTCTAGTTACGGTTGCCTTTATGTCGTGTTCCTCTATATATATAAGTGGGCGAATTAAGTTTACGTTGCTGTTTGACATATATGCGGTCGGAGAAAAACAAGAAAATCTGCCTTCATAAAGCAATGAGAGCATCATTGTTTCTGCTACGTCGTCTGCATTATGTCCAAGTGCAAGTTTGCCACCACCAAGTCGGTTTACTTCATTGTTGAGCGCGCCACGTCTCATTTTGGCACAAAGTGAACACGGGTTTGTTTCCTTTCTGGCCTCAAATACAATTTCTGCAATGTCTGTTTTTACAATATGATGCGGAATGCCTAAACTGTTGCAATATTCAGTCATCTTTTGCATTTGTTGCGCATCTGTGTTTGGCAAATTCATATCGATGGTGATTGCCTCTAATGTAAATTTTTCTGGCGAAAAAATGCGGTAATTTGCAAGGGCAGTCATAAGCAAAACACTATCTTTTCCTCCTGAAAGTCCAACGTAAATTTTGTCACCGTCAGAAATCATTTTATAATCAGTTATAGCGCGTCGCATTGCGCTCAAAATTTTTTGCATATTAACCTCTTAATAACTGTGATTATAATAAATTTTAGAAAATATCGCAACGCCTTTTCATCTTGACATAAAAATAATCATAGAATATACTCAAATAGGTAAAAATGACAGTAACTATCGCAGAATTTTTTAGGAATATTTTAGGCAATGATTATTTAACGCTTTTCGTCATTTCGATAATACCAATTATTGAATTGAGAGGCGCGATTGTCATTATGGGCGGAATGCAAGGCATAAATCTCTTGGCGGGAATGTTTTGTTGCGTTGCTGGTTCTACTGTCGTTATATTGCCTATTTTATTTTTGATTAGACCTTTGATTATGAAATTGAAACTTAGCAAGAGATTAGCTTCATTTGGCAGAAAAATGGAAGAAAATATATCTTATCGAGCCAGCACCGTTCGTACAGGGCAAAAAGTTGATGACATTTTGCACGATGAGGATATAAAGAAAAAGCACCTTTCAGCAGACGCTAAGAAATTTTTAGGGCTGTTTGTGTTTGTAGCTGTTCCATTGCCAATGACTGGGGCGTGGACTGGCTCAGCGGTCGGCAGTTTTTTGGATATTAAAATTTGGAAAGCAACTTTGGCTATTTTTTTAGGAAACATTGCTGCGGGTGGAATTTTGACATTGTGCATTAAGTTTATTCCGTCCGATTATATAGATGTTTTCCTATATTCGTTTGTTGCGCTGGCATTGGCGATTTTTGTTTCGTTATATTTTGCAAGAGTTAAACGACGTGAAAAAAAAGCAGAAAGAGAAATTGCTATATATGGCGATAGAAACCGTTACGAACTAGCAAAACTTGAAAGAGAAGCAAAGGAAAGCGGTAGAAAGTTGGAAAAGAAAGCGTTTGTTGATGACAATGGCGACGAGCATATTATAATTGGAAACAATGAAGAAATAAATAAAAAGTATTTGGACAAAAATGATTTGATATAGAAATTTAGTTTTTTTGGCTGCATTGCACATATTGAATAAAACTGATAACAAAAAAACTACCTAATTAGGTAGTTTTTTTATTTTACGTAAATTTATGTTACTTTAATTTTTGTATCCGCTATTAAGCCTTGCCGTTGCAACCTAAAACTTCAACAATTTTGTGTCTTACGATTTGCTTTACTGCTTCTCTAGCTGGCCCCAGGTATTGACGAGGGTCAAAGTGTGACGGGTTCAAAGCCAAATGTTCACGAATTGCGCCTGTAACTGCCAAACGAATGTCGCTGTCAATATTGATTTTGCAAACTGCCATACTTGCAGCTTGACGGAGCATTTCTTCTGGAACACCTTGTGCGCCAGGCATACTGCCACCAAATGCATTGACTTGTTTTACGAGTTCTTGTGGAACGCTTGATGCGCCGTGCAAGACGATTGGGAAATAAGGCAAACGTTTGCTTACTTCATCAAGAATATCAAATCTAAGTTGTGGTTGACCTTTGAATTTGAATGCTCCGTGAGAAGTTCCGATTGCAATAGCCAAAGAGTCAACGCCAGTTTTTTCAACAAATTCTTGAACTTGGTCTGGGTCTGTATAACTTGCGTCCTTTGAAGAAACTTTGACGTCATCCTCAATGCCTGCGAGCTTGCCGAGTTCGGCTTCAACGGTTACTCCACGGTCGTGAGCATATTCCACAACTTGGCGAGTGATGTTGATGTTTTCTGCAAACGGGTGCGCACTTGCGTCAATCATAACGGAGGTAAAACCGCTGTCAACGCAGTCCTTGCAAAGAGCAAAGCTGTCACCGTGGTCAAGATGCAGAGCGATAGGCAAACCGCTGACTTCAACTGCCGCTTCAACCATCTTTGTGAGATAGGTTGTGTTTGCGTATTTTCTTGCGCCTGCAGAGACTTGCAAAATCAAAGGAGCGTTTTCTTCCATACCTGCTTCGACAATTCCTTGAATAATTTCCATATTATTCACGTTGAATGCGCCGATAGCATATCCGCCTTCATAGGCTTTTTTGAACATTTCAGTAGTATTAACTAATGGCATATATGTTCCCTCCGTATATTATTTCAAATTTATTATACAACTGAACTATTAAAAGCGCAACTAAAAGATGCAAAAAGCATTTTTCTTCAAAAAAATTATTTGGAGGTTAAATGCTTTCATTTTTGTTACTATAGGGTATAATAATGTTGGAGGATAAAAAATGATTTGTGATAATAGACAAAAACTGTTAGCAAAAAACCTGGTAAATTATTCTGTTAAGGTTAAAAAGGGAGAGAAGGTGTGGATTGACGCATCTGGTGCAGACTATCAGTTTATAAATTGTTTGGTTGAAGAAGTTTATAAAGCGGGCGGCTTTCCGTTTGTAAATTTGAAAGACAACAAAGTTTTGAGAGAAGTTTTGAAGGGTGCAACTCCTGAATATATTAAAATGTGGGCGGAGCGTGACGCCGCATTTATGGAAAAAATGAATTGTTATATTGGCGTCCGTGGGGGCAATAACTCTTATGAATTGAGCGACGTTCCTGAAAAGAATATGCAAGATTATGACAATTTGTATGCAATAAAAGTCCACCACAATATTCGTGTAAAAAAGACTAAGTGGGTTGTTTTGCGTTATCCAACAGAAGGAATGAGCCAACTTGCAGGTATGAGCACGGAAAAATTTGAAGACTATTACTTTGACGTTTGTTGTTTGGATTATGGAAAAATGAACAAAGCTATGGATAGCTTAAAAGCTCTTATGGATAAGACTGACAAAGTTAAAATTGTTGGCAACGGCACAGATTTAAGTTTTTCAATAAAGGATATTCCTGCTGTAAAATGCGCGGGAGATTGCAATATTCCCGACGGTGAAATATATACGGCTCCTGTTAAAGACAGCATAAACGGTACGATTGCATATAACGTTGCGTCAATAGAAAATGGCTTCCGTTTTGAAAACGTAAAGTTGGAATTTAAGGACGGAAAAATTGTCAAGGCAACTGCAAATAACTCTCAAAAAGCCAACGCGATTTTTGACACCGACGAGGGTGCAAGATACGTCGGTGAGTTTGCATTGGGAGTAAACCCTTACGTTACTGTGCCAATAGGGGATATTCTTTTTGACGAAAAAATCAGCGGTTCAATTCACTTTACGCCAGGGGCTTGCTACGATGACGCTCCAAATGGAAACGTAAGTGCAGTGCATTGGGATTTGGTTTTAGTTCAAACAAAAGAATACGGTGGCGGAGAGATATATTTTGACGATGTTTTGGTAAGAAAAGACGGGCTTTTCGTCGTTGATGAACTTAAATGCTTAAACCCTGAAAATTTGAAGTGATTGTGATTTTTGCTTGCATAATTTCATAATCAAAGCTGAGAATATTATTGATACAATCATTAAAAATTGTTAGGAGATATTCAAGAAAAATTCAATCGATAAAAATAGTACGTTAATTCGCTTGCGAATTTTGGTCATAAATTGTAAAATACTGTCGAGATAAAAATTTATCTAAAATATTTGTAATTACCTTTTGGAGGAATGAAAAAATTATGGCAAAGAATGTTAGAGTTGCTATCAACGGTTTCGGAAGAATTGGTCGTCTTGCTTTCAGACAAATGTTTGGCGCAGAAGGCTATGAAATTGTAGCTATCAATGACCTTACCGATGCAAAAATGCTTGCTCACCTTTTGAAATATGACAGCGCACAAGGCAGATATGCCCTTGCTGATAAAGTTGTAGCCAAAGAAGGCGCAATTATTGTTGACGGAAAAGAGATTAAAATTTACGCAGAAAAGAATGCTGCTGATTTACCTTGGGGTGAAATCGGAGTTGACGTTGTTTTGGAATGCACAGGTTTTTATTGCTCCAAAGATAAGTCACAAGCTCACATTGACGCTGGCGCAAAGAAAGTTGTTATTTCTGCACCCGCAGGAAACGACCTTAAAACAATCGTATTCAGCGTAAACGAAAATATCCTTACAAAAGAAGATGCTATCATCTCAGCTGCTTCTTGCACAACAAACTGCTTGGCACCTATGGCAAATACTTTGAACAAACTTGCTCCCATCCAAAGCGGTATTATGGTAACAATTCACGCTTACACAGGCGACCAAATGGTTTTGGACGGACCACACCGCAAAGGCGATTTGAGACGTGCTCGTGCAGCAGCTGTAAATATTGTTCCAAACTCAACAGGTGCAGCTAAGGCAATCGGCTTGGTTATCCCTGAACTTAATGGCAAACTTATTGGTTCAGCACAACGCGTACCAGTACCAACAGGTTCAACTACAATTTTGACAGCAGTTTGCAAAGGTAACGTTACAGTTGATGCAATCAACAATGCAATGAAAGCAGCTCAAAGCGCATCATTTGGTTACAATGACGAAGAAATCGTTTCAAGCGACATCATCGGCATCACATACGGTTCTTTATTTGACAGCACACAAACAATGGTAAAATATATTGCTGAAAGCGATACCACAGAAGTTCAAACTGTTGCTTGGTATGATAACGAAAACAGCTACACTTCACAAATGGTAAGAACAATCAAATATTTTGCAGAACTGTAAGAATTTGTTTTACGTTTGTTAAAATTAAGCCGTTGCAAAAAGCAACGGCTTTTTTGTTTGTAAAGACTAAGGCGATAATATGTTTTTTTGAAATAACAGAATTTTTAAGAGCAAACGTGAAAATAAAAAATAAATCTTATAAAAGGTTGTTTAATTTGAAAATTTGACAACTAAAAACAATTTAGTTTTAATAATTTATTGTGAATAAATATATTTTGTGCTAAAATCAAATAAAATAAATTGATGGTAAACCATCTTGGAGGGTTATATGAACGCATTGTATCGTGCATATTGCAGAATTTATCAAAAAATTATGTATGTTGCCGAATATTGTTTGCCTTGGAATTTTCCTGAGCAAATTTCTGGCGAGGGAAGTGTAGCAAAACTTCCTAAGTTTGTTAAAGACAAAGGTTTCAAAAGTGCATTGCTTGTTACTGATGAAATGCTTATGAAACTTGGTCTTGCAACTCCGCTTATTGACGGAATGAAGGCCGAAGGTTTGAACATAACCGTTTTTGATAAAGTTGTTCCAAACCCCACAATTACCAACATCGAAGATGGCTTGAAATTGTACAAGGAAAACAACTGCGACCATATTATCGCTTTGGGTGGCGGTTCAGCAATGGACTGCGCAAAGGGTATCGGTGCAAGAGTTGCACGTCCAAATAAAACCATTCCTCAAATGAAAGGTTTGCTTAAAGTGTTTAAGAAATTGCCTCCATTGGTTGCAATTCCAACCACTTCTGGCACGGGTAGTGAAGCAACTTTGGCTGCTGTTATCTCAAACCCAGATACTCACGAAAAATATGCAATGAATGACCCAATGCTTATTCCAAAATACGCTGTTATGGACCCATTGCTTACTGTTGGACTTCCTAAACCAATCACTTCAACAACAGGTATGGACGCATTGACACACGCAGTTGAGTCATATATCGGCAAGGCTAACACCAAGGACACAAAAGCGTACGCTATTGAAGCAACGCAACTTATTTTCAAATATTTGCAACGCGCTTATGACAACGGTGAAGACAAAGAAGCAAGAAATCAAATGCAAAAGGCATCATTGCTTGCAGGTATGGCGTTTACAAGAGCATACGTTGGTTACGTTCACGCAATGGCTCATACTTTGGGCGGTTTCTATGGCGTTCCTCACGGTCTTGCAAACTCTGTGATTTTGCCTTACGTTCTTGAAGCGTATGGTGAATCTGCTTATAAAAAACTTGCTGAACTTGCTGATGCAGTTGGCATCAAAGGCGCAGACGACGCAGCAAAAGCAAAGGCATTTATCCAAGCAATAAAAGATATGAACAAGGCAATGGCTATTCCAGAAAAGATTGAAGGAAAATGGACAATCAAAGAAGAAGATTTGCCAACAATGGTCAAGAGGGCTTTGCATGAAGCAAACCCACTTTATCCTGTTCCAACAATTTTTGGTGCTGAGGAAATTGAAGTATTGTATAGAAAAATTATGTAATTTATAAATTACCTAGCTTAGTTTTTACAGTATGTTGTAAAATATTTTCAAAGATAAGTTAAAAAGACATAGAAACCGCGTCCAAATGGACGCGTTTTTTTAATGTTTACAATGCATTTATATCTTTTACATTTTGTATTTGTACCGTATCTTATTTTTGTTTGCTATACACATTTCACATTTAGTAAATGCCAAAGCAAAAATTTTATTAAATATTTTAGAAAATAAAGTTTCTTAGTCGCTTACTTATATAGTTTATCAAACGGTATTTTATATAATAGGCTTCTGACACACTTATGCATTGTTATATAAATTTTATTAAAAAGTTATTTTCCGTTCAGCTTATTCGATAATCACAACGCCGTCTTTTTTTATGGTTACGGACATACCGTCTTTTACAAAATCAAGGAATTCTTCACCTAAGCTGTCAACGGTTGGCATTCCTTGATTTGTCCATACGTCAGACAAAATTGCGCCTGCACAAGCAAGTGAGTCAATAGGTTTTGCAAACAAAAGACAAGTTGGTTGACTTTTAAGTGCTGTTGCGCAATATAAAACCATTCCTCCAGTTGTTGAACCTATGGTTTGTGGCAAACACAACGCTTTCCCTGCCATTTTTTTGCCGTATAATTCGGGGTTGTTTTGGTCTGAACAGGTTGCGCTTTTATCGCCGAACATCAATGCTTTTTGAAAACTTGCCAAAGTGTTGAAACCTTTGTGCGTAACCAATGCAGGTGCGCAGCATTCGCCTTCTACTATAACTCTGCCTTTGAATTCTTTCATTTTAAGTCGCCTCCCGTTATTTGTTTAAGTATCTCGTCACTTGTGTAAAATCTACTTGAAGTGTAGGTTCTGAGTTTGTTTGAGTTTGTGATTACAGGCATTTTTCCGCATAATGGATTATTCATATACATAAGCGGACAAATATGTGAGAGAATAACTCCCGTTGCTTGCAACTTGAAATAATTTTTTGTTTCCTTAAATTTTTCTACTACGTTTGGCGCGGCTGTAAATACTGTCGGAACTGTAACTTTTCGCAATCCGTTAGTTTTTAGCGCGTCAAAAACTTTTTCAGTCCATTCGTTGAGTTGCTCAAAGCTTAAATGTGGACAGCCGATAAAACAAAGTTTTGGTTTTGCGTCCTTGTTTTTCCAAATGACAGGGTAACTGTCTTTAACTCTTTTAAGTTCGGCGTCGTCAATCACGTATGTTTTGGCGTTGTCAGCAATCAACTTTTCGCCTAATTCAACAGCTTCGGGGGTGAGATTTTCAATATGATATAGACCTACTGCACCGTTTGACGCGGTTGCTGCTCCAAAATCTTTCAAATATGCCTTTGTTGTGTTGTTAAGTTCTTTGCCAATAAATTTGTCCAATCCTTTGACGTAAGGCACGTCTTCCATAACTTTCATTCCGATTGCCGAACCCAAAACTTGCGCTTCCGGCACTTTGGAAGTTTTGACTTCAATTATCCAAGTGGCTTTTCTGCCCTTATCGGTGAGCAACCCAAAGTAGGGGACACAACCAACTATGCTGCCAAAAAGCTCCAATATTCCTGAGTTTCGGTTGCATCTTGCACCTAAAACAGAGTTTGCGTAAACTACTGCGCTAGATTCCGCCCAAGAAAGGATTTGTCCCTTTTTTGGAATGTTCCCAACTTCGTCCATATAGCAAGTGCAGGTGTATGCTTTGTCACTTGTTATGCCAAGTTTTTTCAACTGTTGGTCATAAAAGTCTTGCTTGCTATACATAAATTTGAAAATAAGTTTTTGCAAAGCATTTGCAGGGACTTCTTTGTCTAAAGGGTGCGGGTCAACGGTAAAAGGCTGTGCGCTTTTTACGTCGGCAGACAGAATTTCGTCCATAAGGTCGTAAACAGGACTCATAACGGACAAACCAAAACTTGTTACCAAGTGACCCTTTTCTGAAGTTATATCAACCATTTTTGTTGCTCCAAAAGCGTCGCCGTACATAACCAAAGTTTTCATAATTTTGGCTTTTACTTCCCCTTCTTTGCCGTCATAAACAGCTTGTTGGGAGGGTGATAGTTTAATTTTCATATTTTGACCTCCAACTTTAATACGTATATATTATATAACTCGGCAATTCATAATACAATAGCTATCAAATATTTAAGATGACAAGTTAGGTATAACTTTGAAGATAAAAATATAGAGGTGCGAAAAGGACATTTTTAAGGAATTTGGCATAGATATAGTCAATTGAACATATTAGCATTTGAGAATATGATTTTTTAGGATACATATATGTATCCTTAGCATTAAAAACTCATCATAACTCTGAATAATGTGGATAACTAAAAAATAACGGCGCAAAATTTTTTTTATGTAAATTCATAATTCGTACAAAATCACGTTTTAGTTTAGCTAAAACAAGGTTATCGGTATTTACTTGAATGGTTCAATGTGTTAAAATATTTTATATTGGAATTTTGAATTCGGAGGAAAAGAATGAAAACTTTTGTTATCGCTTACGATATAGGCACAACGGGCGTAAAAACTTGTGTTTTTGAGATTGAAGAAACAATCAAAATGCTTGCTGCTGCAACAGAAGGATACGATTTGTACGTTTATGACGACGGCGGAGCTGAGCAAGACGCCGACCAATGGTGGGCAGCAATGTGCTCAACAACAAATAAGGTTATAAAAGAAAGCAAGATAAAACCAGAGCAAATTGCAGGTTTATCATTTTGCTCACAAATGCAAGGTATGGTATTGGTTGACAAAGACGCAAACGCTGTCCGTCGTCCTATGAGCTATATGGACTGTCGCGCAAAAGCCGAAATCAAAAAAGGTTTAGCACACGGTTTGCAAATTGCAGGCGCAAATATATTCAAATTACTTCCGTCTTTGATTAGAACAGGCGTTGTTTCTGCAAGTGTTAAGGACCCTCTTTGGAAGTACAAGTGGGTTGAAGCAAACGAGCCTGAGAACTTCGCAAAAGCTCACAAATGGCTTGACGTAAAAGAATATCTAATTGCAAGATGCACGGGCGAATTTGTTATGACAGAGGATTCTGCTTTTGCGACTATGATGAAGGATAAAAACAAGTCAGAGTGGAGCTATGAAACGTGTGATATGTTTGGCGTAAAACACGAGCATATGGCAAAAATTATAAAATCAACCGACAAAGTTGGTGGACTTACTTCAAAAGCGGCAAAAGAGTTAGGGCTTAAAGAAGGTACTCCTGTTTTTGGCGGCGGCGGAGATGCGTCGTTGATTGGTTTGGGTTCAGGTTGCGTCGAGATTGGTGAAACACATATCTATTCAGGTACGTCTGGTTGGGTAAGCACAATCGTTGGCAAACAATCTGTTGATATTGCAACAATGATAGCAGCAATTCAAGGCGCTCAAACGGGGCGTTATAACTATTTTGCTGAGATGGAAACGTCAGGAAAGTGTATGGAATGGGTTAAAAACCACTTGGCTTTGGACGAAATTAACATTTATCTTAAAAAACAACACGTTGCTGAAAGTTTTGAGTCAAAATATACAAGTTTATATGAATATATGACTGACTCAATAGCTTCTGTTCCTGCTGGAGCGGGTGGCGTTATATTTACACCTTGGCTTCACGGCAACAGATGTCCGTTTGAGGACCCAAATGCGGCGGGTATGTTTTTCAATATTAGGCTTGAAACTGGCAAGACGGAACTTATTCGTGCAGTTCTTGAAGGTATATGCTATCACAAAAGATGGATGCTTGAATGCGAAGCCAAAAAAGTTAAAGTCGGAGAAAAAATTCGCTTTGTTGGCGGTGGCGCAATAAGCCCTGTAACAAGCCAAATACTCGCAGACATAACTGGCAAAACGGTTGAAACGATAGGCGAACCACAAAACGTTGGCGCAGTTGGCGCAGCGGCACTCGTTGGAGTTGGACTTGGAGTTATACCTAGCGTTGAAAAAGTCAAGGAATTTATCCCTGTGTTAAGAATTTTTGAACCTAATAAAGAAGTAAAAGCTGTTTATGACAGAAACTTTGAAGTTTTCAAAAGACTATATAAGAGCAACAAGGAAAATTTCCGTATGCTTAATGAAAGATAGTTTTTGTTGATGAGAAATTGAAACGTGTTTCTTAAAGCCGTTCAATACTTATAAAAAGACAAAACTTTTAGAAAAAGTTAACACATTTCAAAATATTCAATACGAATATAAAAAATTTAACGTTTATAAGCAAAAGCCCGTTTGATGACGGGCTTTTTTGTTGAGTTGATTAAATTAGAACTTGCGTATTGCTATATTCAATAAGTTTTTGAAGATTGCAAGATTGAACCAGCAAAAGTATTTTTAAGCTGCCGAAATCTTATATTGGCTTATCCTTGTTTTATAGTTGTTTATAACGCGCGTCCAATTTTGACTGTCATCAGTCAAATTCTTTGAAATTACGTCAGAGTAATTTGTTTTTAGATATGCGCCGATATGGTCTGTAATCTTGATTGCACCAAAGGTGTTTAAGTGTATGCCATTATCACAAAACGAGGTTTTTAAGTCAAGCCCAAATTTGGCTTTTGTTTCATAGTTGTAGTCGATAAAAGGAATTTGATATTTGTCTGCAATAATCTTTATTTTAGCACTTTTTTTTGCAGACCATTCTAGTGTGGGTATTTGCGTCAAAATTACCTTGACGTTTTTCTTTTGGCAGTCGGCTATAATCTTTTGCAATTTTTTAAGGTTTTTCCAAGCATAGAATTTATTGAAGTCCTTATTGATGTTCATATAGTCGCCTATATGGTCGTATTTATGTATGATGTTTGAATATACGTAACCTTTGTCAACGTCAATTCCCGTTTTCAAATTTGATTTGCCAAAGAAGTCGTGTGCTTTGAATTTTTTCCACTTAACACCAAAAATAAACGGAGAGGTAACGTACATAAAATTCTCATTCAATTTGCCAAAATCAATGGTATTTATGCAGTTTACGTCAATTATTACAACTTTAAGATTTTGATATTTTGAGGCGTGTTTAATTCGTCTTCCGATGTTGGAAATTACTTGTCCGTTAATTCCACAGTTGTATGAATAAATGTCGTACTTATCTTTTAATCTAGCGGGTATAACGCCAAGTCTTACGTTGGAGTCTCCAAAAAACATAACGTCGAAACTGTTTTGTTTTTCGTTTACGTATTCTCTGCCGTGGGTGTAGGCATTTGCGCCTAAATCAGTTTTTGTTTTAGGGTTAAAGACGTAGCAAGCGTAAGCATATATGCAAATCGATAAAATAATCATTCCTATCGGTGTTAAAATTTTATATAGTGTTTTTTTGTTAAAATTCAACATATTAAAACGCTCCGTAAATCGGGTCTGCTGGCACGTAACTTGCGCCGTAGGCACCCAGCATAACTATTGTTAAAATTAAGAATAGCAAGACAAAATAATTTGTCCATACGCTTTGCTTTGCTATTGCTCCAAAAACGTCTATTCTTTTGTAGGATACAAAGTTCTCTGCAAAAATTATAAGCGTGCCTATTGAAAGCAAAACTATGTCAAAAACATCTATAACGTTTGCGCTTATCCATCCTGCGTTTCCTGCCTCAAATATCGACTTAAAAATAAGCCCGAATTCCGTAAGATTTTTTGCTCTAAACAAAAGCATTCCGATGCTCATTAAAATAAAAGTTCGCAAAATTCTAAAAATTCTTAATGCGGTTGCGTCATAAGAAATCTTCGTTTTTTCACAAACTTTCTTTTCTAACGGCTCAAGACACAGCCCGAGTATCATTAAAACAAAGTAATAAAGTCCGTAAACAACGTATTTCCATCTTGCGCCGTGCCATAAACCTGTCAAAAACCAAACAGGTAGAAGAGCAAGAGCGGTTGGAATAAACGTTTGCAAAAAAACAAGAGATTTGTCACGAAGTTTTTTGCTTAACGACAGCATAGGCTTTGACATTGACGCTGAAAAGAAGATGTAATCTCTGAACCAAGTTCCAAGCGAAATATGCCATCTGCGCCAAAACTCGCTTATGGTTTGCGACAAAAAAGGACCTTCAAAGTTGTTTGCAAGGTTTACGCCAAACACTTTGCTTACTCCTTTTGCGATGTTTACGTAACCTGAAAATTCGGCGTAGAGTTGAATTGTAAACATAAATATTCCAAGCAATATAAAACCATTGCCGTACGTTGAACTGTTTTTGAAAATCTCATTTGAAATGATTGCGGCACGGTTTGCAATAAATATAATTTTCAAAATCCCCCAAGTGAATTCTAAAATTCCAGTTCTGACATTTTGGGAATTATATTCGTTTCCATTATAAAGTTGATTTGCAAGTTGGTCATACCGCCCGAATGGTCCTTCAAAAAGCTGTGGAAAATAACCAATAAACAAAGCTATTCTCAAAAAGTTTGTGTCGCCTTGATATTTTCCGCGATAAACGTCCAAAATGTAACCTATTGATTGCAAAGAATAATAGGAAATGCCTATAGGTAGGGCAAGTTTTAATACGGGAGATGCAAGTTTAAGCCCAAATAATCCAAAAAAACCGACAAATGAATGCACCATCATATTAAAATATTTGAGAATAAACAAACATAACAATATGAAGAATACTCCAAAGAATACGCACCACATTTTTTGCTTTTTAGCAATCAATTTTAACGGCTTTATCTCCTCTTTGGTCAATCCGACTTTTTTGGCTTGAAAATTTTGATTGACTTTGTTTATCATCAATCCAGAACAATAAGTTATTACTATATCGAAAATTAGGAAAAGAGACATATAGGTACTGAATATTGCAACGCCGACAACGCTGAAAACAAAAAGCACTATGTATCTTTTTTTTACGGGAACGATATAATAAATTAGAAATGCTAGAATTATAAAAGCGAGTGAAATTCCAAGAATTTTATAATTCATTACTATCAGTCCTCACATTTTTCAATAAGTTGCATAATCGTTTTGGCATTTTTGAAATTTTCAGGAACTAATTCAACGGGTGAAATTTCGATTTCATAGTCGCAACATATTTCCATTACCAACGACACGATGTCGATTGATGACAAAACCTTTTTTTCAATTAGGTCGTCAGCTGTCGTAAAATCTACACCTGGCTTGATTTTGTTCAAGATTTTCATAAGTTTGTCCATTTTTTTTCTCCTATATGAAATACTTATCTGCTAAAAATTTTCTGTCAATTTTACCATTTTGATTTATTGGCAATGCGCTTAAACAAAAAACTTTGTTGGGTATCATATATTCTGGTAATTTTATTTTTGCTTGTGCAATCAGTTCAGCCTCGTTCAGTTTTCCGCTGTAAACGAACACAATACTATCTTTATCTTTGTCGAATAAACACGCACACATATCCACGCCGTCCAAAGCGTTAAGATTTTTTTCAATTTCGCTAAGTTCGATACGGTAACCCAAATGCTTTATTTGAAAGTCTTTGCGTCCTGCATATTCAAGTTCTCCGTAACTGTTAAAATAAGCCAAATCTCCCGTTTTGTATAAGAAATCCCCGCTTTTATTTGGATTGGGAACAAAAACTTCTCTTGTTTTTTCTTCATCGCCATAGTAACCAACCGCAACAATTTTTCCTTCAACAAAAATCTCACCAAGCGTGTTGCGTTGAGTTACAAGGTTTCCGTCATTGTCTATGAGCATAAGGTTGCAACAAGAACACGTTTTTCCTATTGGTAGGTTTTGATTATCGCTAAAATCTCGGTTTATTACATAAAAAGCGCAAATATCTGTTGTTTCAGTTGGGCCAAACAGGTTTGCGTAAAGGGCGTTTGGTAAAAAATTTCGCCAATAATTCAAAATTTTGACTGGCATAATTTCGCCTGCAAAAAGAACCTTTTCAACATAATTTAGGTTTGCATATTTAAGTAAATTCAGTTTTGAAACTATCGCGTACGCAGATGGAACCCAATAAATGGTATTTACTTTTCTTGAATTGCAAAATTCGACTAATTTTATTGGAAATGAAAAATATAATTTTGGAATTATTTCGTATGTTGCGCCAGAATACAGACTTGCGTAAAAATCGGATACGGACATACTGAAGTAAAAAGGAGTTTGACTTCCAAAAACTGTGTCTTTTGAAATTTTGAATTCTGAAACAAACCATTCTATGTATGTTATTACATTGGAGTGAGTAATCATTGTTCCTTTTGGCGCGCCAGTCGAACCTGAAGTAAACAAAACGTAGGCTAAGTCATTACTTTTAATAATTGGTTTTGCAATTTGAATTTCGCAAGTTTTTGCATCTTCAATAAGAATTAAATTTTCGCAAAGATTTTTTGCTGTATCCAAATATTTCTGTTCTGTAATTATCGCCTCAAGCGACAGCACGTCACAAATTTTTTTAAGGCGTTCAAAAGGGGAGTCCGCATCAAGCACAACGTAATAATTTCCACTTTTCATAATCCCTAGCATAGCTACGGGAACATTTACGTTTCTATCCAATAGAATTGCAATGGCGCAATTTTTGTTAACAGTCTGATTTAGTATTGCGTTTGCAACATTCTCGCTTAGATTGTCAGTTTCAAAAAAAGTTATGGATGAATTGACATCCTCTAAAAATACTTTTTTAGGTATAGACGTAGCATTATTTTTTAGGAGTTCTATCAAATTTCTCATTTAATTGCCTATCTTTTGTTTTTTTACTTATTGATACATTTTAGCATATCTGTTTTATTAAAAAAACTTGATT
>CAZQGE010000003.1:0-11602 GCA_964592815.1 uncultured Bacteroidaceae bacterium
TGATGAGGCGTGTTCTAAAAAGAAACTTGGAAATTATGCCATAGAAAATAAAATCAATGAATTGCAAGTTCAAATAACAGAGCTTGGCAAACAAATTGACGATGCAAATATTCACGGGGAAAATTCTCGCTCGTTGGAACTTTGCGGTGAATTGAAAACCTTGCTTGATAAGCACGAAAGATTGTCGGCAAAAATAAAAGAAAAACTTCAAAATAAAGTTGTTGAAAGTGAAGATATTGCCGAGGTTTTGGAAGATTGGACAGGTATCCCTGTAAATAAAATTAAAGACGGGGAAAGCCAAAAATTGCTGGATATGGAAGCTATGCTTTCAAGCAAAGTAATTGGACAAAACGAAGCGGTAATAGCAATAAGCAAAGCTGTAAAACGTGCGCGTACAGGCTTGAAAGACCCTAAACGTCCAATTGGTTCGTTTTTGTTTTTAGGCTCAACGGGAGTAGGAAAAACAGAATTGTCTAAGGCGCTTGCCGAGGCTATGTTTGGTGACGAACAATCGCTTATCCGCTTGGATATGTCAGAATATATGCAAAAAGAAAACGTGTCAAAATTGCTTGGCGCTGCCCCTGGACTTGTTGGATATGAAGAAGGCGGGTTGCTCACAGAAAAAGTGAGAAGAAAACCGTACTCGGTTGTTTTGTTTGATGAAATTGAAAAAGCTGACCACGAAGTTTTTAATATTTTATTGCAAATTTTAGACGACGGAATTTTAACGGACGGGCAAGGTAAGCAAGTCGATTTCAAAAACACAATCAAAATTTTGACATCAAATTTAGGCGCAGGAAATGGAAAAATTCAAAGCCCAACAGTAGGCTTTGGCACGGATACTAATTCTTTGAATGAAGATTATGAATTGTTAAAAACAAGACAGTTAGAGGCACTAAAAAAGACAGTTAAGCCAGAACTCATAAACAGAATTGACGACATAATCGTGTTTAGAAAACTTGACAAACAAAGCGTTTCTAAAATTGCCGATATACAAATTAACGCATTGATTTTGCGCTTGGCAGACAAAGGTATAACTTTGATTGTTACAGACAAGGCAAAATCATTGCTTGTCGATGAAGGCTATGACTCGGAGTACGGCGCAAGACCGCTAAAAAGAACTATACAAAAATATTTGGGTGACAGATTAAGCGAAATGATACTCAACAATTCGCTGAGTTCTGGAGATAAAATTAAGGTTGACGGCAAAGATTCAAAATTGATTTTTGTAAAAATGGCATAAGCGTTCAATTCAAAACAAAATATTATACTTATTCCAGTTTGGTATTGAATATATTTTGTTAATTTGATATAATATAAATACCAAAAGTAGGAGGAAGCAACAATGAAAGTTGAAATTTTTGGCAAGAACTATAATGTCAGTGATTCTTTAAGAGATATCACACAAAAGAAATGCGCTAAACTGAATAAGTATTTTGATGATGATGAAAACGCAGTGGCAAAAGTTCAAGTTACCCTTGACAACGGCACTTATACGACTGAATTGTCCGTAATCTACCGAAGCCTCACGTACAGAGCGTCTGCTGTTTCGGCAACTCCTTTTGATAACATTGATGATGTTATTCCTAAACTCTTGGGACAGGTTCGCAAGCAAAAGGATATTTGGGCAAAAGGCAAAAAGGGTATGCCAAATGAAATTGACGGTGAAGACGAAACTGTATGAAAGTAGGTGTTTCAACAGCAACATTTTTTTCAAAGTTATTGACCGAGGATACGTTCTCGGTCATTAAACTTTGTGGCGGTGAACTTGCAGAAGTTTTTTTGACAACTTTTTATGAATATCAACCTTCATTTGGAAAAATCTTAAAAGAAAGACTTGACGGAGTGGAGGTGTTTTCAATACACTCATTAAACACAACCTTTGAACCTCAACTGTTCAACGTAGTCCCTAGGACGCGCGACGACGCAGAAAAGACCTTTAGAGACGTTTTGGAAGTTGGACGCATAATCGGCGCAAAGTATTACACTTTTCACGGTGGCACTCGACTTAAAAAAACTACTGTTATAAACGAAGAATTTGCAGGAAAAAGATTGCAGGAACTTGCTGAAATTGCGCAAGAATACGGGATAAGACTATGTCTTGAAACCGTGCATTGGGCAATGTTCAACAGCCCTGAATTCTTTTCAAACATAAAGCAATATTGCCCTGATTTAGGTGCTGTTTTAGACATAAAACAAGCAAGACAGAGCGACAGAGATTGGCGAGAATATCTCGATGCGATTGGTGACAGACTTTGCAACGTACATATCACCGACGTCAAAGACGGCAAAATTGTTATGGTTGGTCAAGGTGACTTTCCGTTTGAAGAATTGGTTACAAGGTTGAAAAATAATAATTATCAAGGTCCGCTTATGGTGGAACAATATGCGAAAAATTATTCCGACTTTTCAGAAATTAAGCAGTCGGTTGAATACACAAAGAAAATTATTGGAGGCATTTATGCAAATTAAGTTTGATTTCAACAATATGATGGAAACAATGCTCGGCAACGAAGGTATAACTGAAAAAGAGATTTTGGCTGTCAGCGAAAAATATACACTCGCTTATCAAAAATTTGAGCAAAATCGTGGCAAAGGTATGATGGGCTGGACAGAACTTCCATACAATCAAGCTGATATTGTTGGCGATATAATTATGACGGCGGCAGACGTTAGAGCAAATTTTGACAATTTTGTCGTGCTTGGTATAGGCGGAAGTGCCTTAGGCCCAACGGCTGTTTTTACTGCGCTTTCTCATTTTAGATATAATGATTTAGATGCAAAAAAACGTGGAGTAAAATTCTTTGTTGAAGACAACGTTGACCCTGAAAGAATGAAGGCTCTTTTGGATGTAATTGACGTCAAACGCACAATGTTTAACGTAATTACAAAAAGTGGCGCAACGTCTGAAACTATGAGTCAATATCTCATTATTACAGAAATACTTAAAAAGGAAGTCGGCAAAGATTGGGCAAAACATATCATTGCAACCACGTCCGAGTCAACGGGAAACCTTATTAAACTTTCAAAGAAGGAAGGTTTTAAGACATTCTTCATTCCAGACGGGGTTGGTGGAAGATTTTCAGAGCTTTGCCCAGTTGGCTTGTTGCCCGCTGCAGTTTTAGGCATTGATATTATCGGGCTTTTAAGAGGCGCAGCGGATATGGATAAGGCTTGCAACGGAAGCGACCCTTACAAAAACTTAGCTTTGATGGCTGCAACATTACAGTATATTGCAATGAAAAAAGGCAAAAATATTTCTGTTATGATGCCTTATGCTGACAGCTTAAAATATATGGCTGACTGGTATTGCCAACTTTGGGGTGAGAGCCTTGGCAAAGCCCAAAACAATGACGGCGAATTTGTTTTTGAAGGTCAAACTCCTGTCAAATCTTTGGGAGTGACAGACCAACACAGCCAAGTTCAACTTTATACCGAAGGTCCAAAAGACAAGGTTGTTACTTTTATTGGTGTTGAAAAATATCGCACAGACGTTGTAATTCCAAACGGCGCAGAAGAATTCCCAGATGTAAATTTTCTTTGCGGACATACTTTAGGTGAGCTAATCAACACAGAACGTGAGGCAACTGAATATGCGCTTACACGTTCAAAGCATATGAACAATACAATCATTTTGCCTGAAATCAATGCAAACACGGTTGGTCAGTTGCTTATGTTCTTCCAAATTCAAACTGCATATTGCGGTGAAATGTTGAACATTAACACTTATAATCAACCAGGTGTTGAAGAAGGTAAAAACGCAACGTATGCAATGTTCAACAGAAAGGGATACGAAGCGAAAAAACAAGAGCTTGAAAACGCACCTAAAAAAATAAATAAATACATTGTTGGTTAAAAAATACAATAAAAAATGTTGATAGAAAAGTAAACCAAATGAAAATTTAGTTAAATTTTAATAATTGTGAAATTTGGCACAAAACACGTAAAGTGTTTTGTGCTAGATGCGCATATATAATAGCTAAAATATACGGAGGTCGGAAGTGGCAAAAAAACAATACACGTTTTATGCTTTGCTCAACAGAATGAAACTTGTTGAAAGGTGGTCACTTATGCGTTCAACAACCAAAGAAACGCTTATGGAGCACGCTGCACAAGTAGGAATTATCGGGCAATCATTGGGAATAATCAGAAATGAACTCTTTGATGGCAACGTAAACATTGACAAAATTGCATCGCTGGCGCTTTATCACGATACAGCCGAAGTCGTAAGTGGTGATTTGCCAACTCCCGTGAAGTATTACAACCCAAAAATTAAAAATACATATTCGGAAATTGAGTCTATTATCATTGACAAACTTGTTGCGTCTTTGCCTGAATTTGCTCAACCTAAATATGAGCAATTATTACGTCCTGAAGAAACTGAAATTGAATATAAACTTATGAAAATTGCGGACAAACTTTCAGCATACGTTAAGTGTATTGAAGAAAAAATGTCTGGCAACACAGAATTTGATACTGCGCAAAACAGACTGAAAAAACAACTTGACGGATTGAGAGAAGAATATCCAGAAGTTGCTTATTTCTTGGATAATTTTGTTGAAAGTTTTGGGAAACAAGTTGACATATTGTAAAATAAAAATATGATTAAAACACTTTACGTGTTTTGCATCCTTATCACAAATTTAACATTGTAGATTAAAAGCGTTGTCACATTAACGGACAAAACAGAAAAAGGTAATTGAATGATTGAATTAAAAGGGGTTTCAAAACAATATTTGTATGGCGCAAAAGTATTAAGCGTAATTGATGAGAAAATCAATGACGGTGAATTTGTTTCTGTGCTTGGAAATGAAGGCTCTGGCAAAACGACGTTTTTGAAAGTTGTTGCAGGTGTCTTAGATTGCGATGGAGAAGTATTGCTCAACGGCGAAAAGGCAATTACCAAAACTAATGAAGTTATTATGCAATTTGAAGATTTGGCTTTGTTTGAAAATAAGTCAATAGAGTTTAATCTTAAATTTCCCCTCAAAATTAGAGATATAGATAAAGCTGAGATTTATAGGCGCATTACTGCTGTTGCTAAAATATTTGGGCTTTCTGCCGACTTAAAGACAAAAGTAAAAAAAGCGAGTTTGTTGGAACGAAAAAAGACAGCGTTGGCACGTCTTTTTTTGAGAGAGGCAAAAGTTTTGATTATGGATAACCCAACTAAGGGACTGCCTAATGAAGAAAAAAACGAGTTGCTTGACAATTTGTTGCCACTACTTTATGAAAAAAAGAATAAGGGTGTTACAATTCTATTTTCAACAAACGATAAAGAAGAAGCAGTTGCTTTAAGTGATAGAATTTTGGTGCTTCACAACGGCAGAGTTAAACAATTTGACACTTTTGGCACTATTTATGAGCAACCAAGCAACATTTGGGCTGTTCAAGCGTTAGATGCAAATTATAACGTTATGAAGGCAAAACTTGCAAAAGAGAAAGATAAGTTGGTGCTTAACTTTGACCTAGAAGGGTTGTCTTTTCAAATTGACGTTGAAAAGTTTAGAAATAAGATTTTTGAAAGCTATATTGGCAAAGAGGTTCTTGTGGGCATTCATCCTGAAGGTTTTTTTGTTGAAGAAGTGGCAGTCAAAAATGGATATGACACCAAAAGTGTGTGCGATGAAGTTGTCTTTCAGAAGACTACATCTAATGGACTTTTACAGTACACGAAACGTGGACTTATTGTTAAGTCGCCAATCAAATCAAAAACAGTATGTATTGTTCCAGTCGTTGAAAACATCTGTTTATTTGACTCCGAGAATGAAAACAGCATTTTGAAAATGAAATACTAAGCATAAAAACAACTTGCAAAGCGAATTGTACTGTTGAATGCTCTTAGAAAAAACAAAAGTTACCAAACGGTTGCAAACACACGAAACGTGTTTTAGTTCTAAATTAAGATTTGATTTAGTTCGTGGTGCAAAATATATTTGTAAAATGCAACCATTTTGAAGTTGTGGAGAAAAAATGATAATTTTAGGCATTGACCCTGGTCTTGCGACAATGGGATATGGAGTTATAAATTCTGAACACGGAAATTTCAGCGTTATTGATTATGGTGTTGTTACAACTCCAAAAGAGTGTTCGTTGCCCGAAAGACTGCAACAACTTGAAAAAGGCGTAAATTCTTTGGTTGAAAAATTTAAGCCAGACAACATTGCAATTGAGGAATTGTTTTTTTCAAAAAATATAACGACAGGCATTGCAGTTGCGGAGGCTAGAGGCGTAATTTTGCTTACAGCCGTCAAAGCGTGCGGAAATGAAGTTTTTGAATATACGCCAAACCAAATTAAACAAGCTATGACAGGATATGGTGGAGCAGACAAAAAACAAATGATGCTTATGGTTCAAATGGTTTTGCGGCTCAAATCAATTCCACGTCCTGACGACGCCGCTGATGCTTTGGCAGTTGCGCTTTGTCACGGTCAGACAAGCAGACTTTCAACAGAGTTCAGAATAAAATAAGTTTTTTAGAATAATGTGAGTTTTTTATTTACCACAAGGTGAAATACGATTTGTCGTTGTACTTTACTTATTTTGAAAAGTAATATATACTCTTTTATTGAATAATCGTTCTTTGGAGAATTATGTTAAATTTTGTTTGCGGGAAAGTCGTTGATATAACGTTTAATTCTGTTGTTGTTGAAAACAACGGAATTGGTTTTGACATTGGAGTAAGTCAAAACACTATAAGTGATTGCGCATTGGGTGAAATTGTCAAAATTTTCACGTATATGCACGTTAGGGAAGACGCTTTAGCACTTTATGGTTTTTCACGCTTGGAAGAAAAAAAATTGTTTTTGCGACTTATTGAAATAAGCGGTATAGGACCTAAAATGGCAATGCAAATTTTAGGTGGATACGACCTAAGGACTTTGACTGTTGCGATTGCAACTGGCGACACAAAAACTCTTTGCAAAATCAAAGGTTTAGGGAAAAAGACGGCAGAACTTTTGGTTTTACATTTGAAAGAACAAGTTTCAAACGACTTAACTCAAACGGAAACCGTTGAAGGTGGCAGTAGTATGCTTTCTGATGATGTATCCGATGCGGTCTTTGCTTTATGTTCATTAGGTATATCAAAAACTGATGCAATAAAAGAAGTAACCGAACTTGCAAAAACTGTTTCAGGCGTAGAAAATTTGATTGCTTCAGCTCTGAAAAAATTAGCGTAAAGGTAGCTTATGGATGATGACAACAGAATTGTTAGCAGTTTGACTTTGGAAGAGGACGAAACAGAAAACTCATTGCGTCCGAAAACAATGTCGGAATACGTTGGACAATCAAAAATTAAAAAAAATTTGGAAGTTTATATACACTCTGCAAAATCTAGGAGTGATTCTCTTGACCACGTGTTATTATATGGCCCTCCTGGGCTTGGAAAAACTACGTTAGCGCACGTTATTGCATCTGAACTTGGTGCGCAAATTAGAGTGACGTCAGGCCCTGCAATTGAAAAAGGGGCAGACCTTGCCGCTATTCTTACAAACCTTGAAAAAGGCGATATACTTTTTATTGATGAAATTCACAGACTAAACCGCAATATCGAAGAAGTTCTTTATCCTGCTATGGAAGATTTTTCGCTTGATTTTGTGTCGGGAAAAGGACCTATGGCACGAAGCATAAGGTTACCGCTTAAAAAATTTACGTTGATTGGGGCAACAACTAGGGCTGGAATGCTTTCAAGTCCTTTGCGTGACAGATTTGGTATGATGCTTAGGTTGGAAATGTATTCTGATGACGAACTTTCTGGCATCATTACTCGCTCAGCTAGAATACTTGGCATTGATATTGACCAAAATGCGTCAGATGAGCTTGCAAAGCGCAGTCGTGGAACTCCACGAATTGCCAACAGATTATTGCGTAGAGTGCGAGATTTTGCGGAATATGAAAAACTTGAACGGATAAACCTTGCAATAACAAAAAAAGCGTTGACGCTTATGGACGTTGATGAACTTGGTCTTGATATGGTTGACAGAAGTGTTTTATTAGCTATCATTGACAAATTTAACGGCGGACCTGTTGGGCTGGATACTCTTTCTGCCTCGACAGGCGAAGAACAGACAACCATTGAAGACGTAGTTGAGCCGTTTTTGATACAGCTTGGCTTTATAACTAGAACTCCCCGTGGACGTATGTGCACTAAAAACGCTTACGCACATTTAGGGAGACCGTTTTCTGAATAAGGACTTAATATGGACGGATTGAAAACCTCAGATTTTAATTACATTTTACCTGAAGAACTTATTGCGCAAACTCCTGTTGAACCTAGAGATAGCTCAAGGTTTTTGACGTACTCAAAGGAAACAGACGAGATACAACACAAACATTTTTACGATTTGCCTAGTTTTTTAAGAAAAGGCGACGTTTTGGTTATAAACAATACCAAAGTTATACCCGCAAGGCTGTTTGGGCATATAGATGGTAAAGAAAGCGTTTTTGAAATTTTGCTTTTGAAACGTATTGATTATACGCATTGGGAAACTATAATGAAGCCCGCAAGAAAAGCTAGACTTGGCGCGGTAATTCATATATCAAATGAACTTTCGGCAGTTGTTGAAGAAGTTGGAGATTATGGCGCAAGAAAACTTAGGTTTGAATTTGACGGTGTATTTGAGGATATACTTGACAGAGTAGGGAATATGCCGTTGCCGCCTTATATAAAAGAAAAGTTGCAAGATAAAAACCGCTATCAAACGGTGTATAGCAAAATCGACGGTTCTGCTGCTGCCCCAACAGCGGGTCTGCATTTTACGCCTGAACTTATGGACAAAGTTAAAAAAAGCGGAATTGAATTCGCCGAAGTTCTTTTACATATAGGTTTGGGCACATTTAGACCAGTCAAGGAAGATAATATTCTTGAACACGAAATGCACACGGAATACTATGAAATTGACCAAAAAAACGCCGATATCATAAATAATGCAACAAGAGAAGGACGCAGAGTCATTGCTGTTGGAACAACGTCTGTTAGAGTTCTTGAAACAGTTGCTGACGAAAACGGAATTTTGAAACCTAAAAAAGGGGAAACAAAGATATTTATCTATCCTGGGTATAAGTTTAAGGTAGTAAAAGGGCTTATAACAAATTTCCATTTGCCAGAATCAACTTTGATTATGCTTGTTTCTGCTTTTGTTGGCAGAGAAAAGACATTGGAGATTTATAACAAAGCCGTTGAAGAAAGGTACAGATTTTTCTCTTTTGGAGATAGTTGTTTCTTTTATTGAGATATTGCAATATTGCATAATTATACAAAAATCGACAAACATACAAAAAATTAACAAATACAAGTTTTAAGGAAAAATATGCGTTTTGAATTGATACACACCTGCAAACAATCGGGTGCAAGAGTAGGAAAATTATATACTGAACACGGGGTTATTGATACGCCTTGTTTTATGCCTGTCGGCACAAAAGCGACGGTAAAAGGTTTGTCGCCCGAAGAAGTTAAGGAAACAGGGGCTCAAATCCTTTTGTCAAACACGTATCACTTATACTTACGTCCTGGTCACGAGCTTGTTGAGAAAGCGGGCGGTTTGCATAAATTTATGAACTGGGACGGCGCAATCTTGACAGATAGTGGCGGTTTTCAGGTTTTCTCATTGTCGTCGCTGAGAAAAATTAGCGATGAAGGAATGGTTTTTAACAGCTTTATTGATGGAAGCAAACATTTCTTTTCGCCCGAAAAAGCCATGGAAGTTCAAAAAGCGTTGGGAGCTGATATTGTTATGGCGTTTGACGAATGTACTGCGCCTGATATATCTCATAAAAAGGCAAAAGACGCAATGGAAAGGACTTTGCTTTGGCTTGATAAATGCTCTAAAGTAGAACTTAAGCCACACCAAACTATGTTTCCGATTGTCCAAGGCAACATTTACCCTGATTTGCGCTTAGAAAGCCTTGAAAGGACTTTGCCATACGCTAAGTGTGGAATTGCAATAGGCGGTTTGTCGGTTGGAGAAAGTTCTGACAAAATGTACGAAATGCTTGACGTGCTTAAACCCAAATTGCCCGAAAATCAACCTCATTATCTTATGGGCGTTGGAACTGCCGATTATATTGTGGAAGGTGTATTGCGTGGAATTGATATGTTTGACTGCGTTTTGCCAACCAGAATTGCAAGAAACGGGACGGCAATGGTTCACGAAGGTTTCTTGACGATACGAAACGCACCGTTTAAGGACGATTTTACACCGATTGAAGAAGGGTGTGATTGTTATGCTTGCAAAAACTTCACAAGGGCATATATACGCCACCTCATAAAAGCTGATGAAATTATGGGCGGACGTCTTCTTTCAATTCATAATATCCGTTTTCTCGAACGGTTATCTGCTGAAATTCGGCAAGCAATTATGGAAGATAGGTTCTTAGATTTTAGAAACGAATTTATGAGCAAATATTCCAATAATTAAAAAATTATTAAAAAAAGGTTTACAACAAATACTTGTTGCATTTATTCAAAAAGAGTGTATAATCAAAACTACAATAAAACAACGCATAAATTGCGTATAAGGAGTCAAAATGTTAGCTAATTTGCTTATGTCCGCTCTCGATGCAAAAACAACACAAATCATTATGTACGTCGTCATCGGTGTGGTACTTGTACTTATGATAGTTATGACAATAATTCCTCAAAAGAAACGTAAGAAGGAACAAGAAAACATGATGAACAGCTTGGGCGTCGGCACCAAAGTTATGACAATCGGAAGAATGGTTGGAAAAATTACACAAATCAATTCTGACAACACAGTTATAATCAACGTCGGCACAGAAAGTTCACCTACTCTTATCGTTGTAGATAAACAAGCTATCGGTTTAGTTTTGGAAAATGTCGCTCAACCAGCACCTGCACAAGCTGCTCCTGCTGAACCTGTAAAAGCAGATGACAAAGCAGAAGTTTTTGAAGAAACTGCTGCAAAAGAAGAAGTCGTTGTTGCATCAGCTCCAATTGTTGACGAACAACCTGTTGAAGATGCAAAAGAAGAAAAAGTCGAAGAAGCTCCAAAGGCTAAAAAGACAAAGAAAACGGCTGACAAATAATTTATAAATTGTTATTCTAATTTTATATTAGATTGCAAAAGAACTCACAATATGTGAGTTCTTTTTGTATAAAAATAAAAATTGAGTAACTGAGTTTATTTTGATTTATCTTTGTTTTTCTTGAAGAATGAGAACTTAAACTTTTTATCTGCTTTCTGTTTTTTGGGAGTAATTCTGCGTAAATTTACGGTTAGAACACCTGAAATTGCGCCTGCACCCGTAAGAGTTATCATATCTATCCAAGAAAATTTTACGTTTTGGAAAGAATTTAACGATGCAAAAATTAAGAAAGTTAAAAGCATATAAAATAAACCCGTCAATGCGCCCTTAAACAATCCATTTTGCATATTTCTAAAACTCAAAATTACACCCAAAAAAACTGAGAATATTTTTATTGCTACGTTTACAGGAATTATTACTTTGTTTTCAATGTCGCAATAACGAATTATCAATGCGAAAACTAGCACCAAAAGGAGTGAAATTACCGTTGAAAATACAACTCCTTTGATTACGTCTGCTATATCAATTTTTATGGTCTCTAACTTTTCCATATTAA
>CAZQGE010000003.1:11612-56805 GCA_964592815.1 uncultured Bacteroidaceae bacterium
ATACCTTTTAGTTGACAAAAATTAAATAGCTTGAACAAATTTTAATTAAAAATCAAACAAAATTTTGTTCTTTTCATTGACTATTATATCTCTTATAGTTATAATAAATATGTTTTACTGTATGGAGGTCTTTCGTGAACAAGCGTAAATCAATAGTAATTTTAACTTTGATATCCGTGTTCATCATTTTGATGGCGGTTTTTGCTGCTATCCCGACTTTTCAAATCGGAAAGTCCCTTTATGACTATACAGGTTACGCCAGAACTATCAAACTTGGTTTGGATATGTCAGGTGGTGTTTCCGCTGTCTTTAAGGTTGATGAAGCGCAATCAGAAGATTTGGACAACCGCATTAAAGGTACAATTTCGTCCTTGCAAAAGCTGTTAGTTTCAAAAGGTTATACAGAAGCAACCGTTACCACAACTCAAAGCAACGGCACAAACTTCATTCGTGTTGAAGTCCCCGACGTTGACGACCCTGAAAGAGTTTTGTCACTTATTGGTCGTCCTGCTACGCTCGAATTTAAGGGTACAGATAGCGCGACTGCCGAAGCTGAAATTGTTGGAAGCAAGCACTTGCAATCTGCGTATGTGACTACCGATGAAAACGGAAAGTATGCTGTCGGTTTGAAATTTAACGAACTAGGTACGGAAGCCTTCAAGAATTTTACACAAAAGTATAATGGAAAAACCACGTATATTTACATCAATGGTGAAAAGTATACAAGCGTAACCGTTAATGCAGTAATTGCTGACGGAAAAGCTGTTATTACAAACGGAAGTTCCGCAGGTTATTCCTACCAAGAGGCATACGACTTTGCAACTCAATTGCAGTCAGGTACTTTTGGCGTTAAACTTATAACAACTGAAACAAGAAATATATCTCCAACGTTGGGTGAAAATGCAATTCAAGTTGCGCTTATCGCAGCAATAATTGGTGTCTTATTGATTTTCTTGTTTATGGCAGTAGTTTACCGTGGTTTTGGTCTTGCCGCAGATATTGCGCTTGCCGTTTACATTGTTCTATTACTTTGGTTCTGCTCGGTGTTGCCTTGGGTTCAACTTACCTTGCCAGGTATTGCAGGTATCCTCTTGTCAATAGGTATGGCAGTTGACGCAAACATCATTATTTTTGAAAGAATTAAAAATGAATACAAAAATTCAAAAAAACCAATTCCAACCTCAATCAAAGCTGGTTTCAAACGTTCTGCAGCCGCTATTATAGACGGAAACGTTACAACACTTATTGGCGCAGTCGTTTTGTGGATTGTTGGTTCAGCTTCAATTGTCGGTTTCGCCGTCACGCTGTTCATTGGTATTTTACTTTCAATGTTTACTTCATTGGTTGTTACCCGTTTGATAATCAAATGTATGGTTCCGCTTAACAGTACAAGTGAAAAATTCTATGGCTTGAAACGAAAGGTTGAAGAAATTGAAGATGTAAAAATGGAGGAACCTGTATATGAAAAATAAATCTAACGGAAATTTCCTCAATAAGTTTGCGTCATTCAATGTCAGCAAGTTTACAAAATTGACTTTCGTCATTCCTGCTGTAATCTTCTTGATTGCCATAATTTTGATTGTTTCTTTTGGGGTTAAAACGAATGACTTTTCTGGTGCTGTCGGCATAGGTATCGACTTCGAGGGCGGTACAATTATGTCTGTTACGTTGGGTGATAAAGCTGTAAACGCTTTTGACGCTAACTCAAAAAAAATTAAACAAACTATTGAAAAACACGGCGTAAACGTAAGCTACGTTCAACGTCAGGACGCAAATAACATTGCAAATACTTCAATCGTCTTTCGCTTTAAGAATATTGCAGGAGCGTCAGATACTGAAATTAAGGACTTAAACGACCAAATTATAGAAGAAATAAAAGCACTTTACCCAGAACTAAATGGTGACTTTATAAAATATGAGTCCATCGGCGCAACTGCTGCTCAGGACTTGCTCAGCAAAGCTACCATAGCCATTGTGGTTTCAACGCTCCTTATTTTGGTTTATATCATGATAAGATTTACGTTGGTTGGTGGTGTTGCAGCAGTCTTAGCTTTGTTGCACGACGTCTTGATTCTGTTCTGCTTGACTGTAATTTGCAGAATTCAAATCAATACTTCATTCATAGCTGCGGTAATCACAATCATTGCTTATTCAATCAACAATACAATCATCATATTTGACCGTTGCCGTGAAAGTCTGAAACCTCTTAAAGGGCAGAAAAACATTGACTACAAGACTATTGGTGACGTCGCTGTGAGGGATACGTTGACTAGGTCTATTTATACAACCTTGACGACGATGATAACTATCGTTTTCCTCGCAATTCTCGGAAGCGATACAATAAGGGAATTTTGCGTGCCTATCATCTTAGGTTTGGTTGCAGGCTTTTATTCCTCAGTCTTTCTTGCAACTCCAATGTGGAGTACAATGAGTATGTCTTTTGACAAGTTTAAGGAAAAATTTATGACGCGTCATAATATTTCTTACGACAAAAAGAATAAAGACGAAGAAATCGATTTGACGGTATCTAAACCCGAAAAAGTTCAAACAGGGGACAGCGAATTTGAGAGCTTTAAGGAAGCTAAGGAAGTAAAAGCAAAACAAAAACAAAAAATTAAACCGACGTACAAATACAACAAAAAGAATACGACGTTTAAGAAAAAATAAAAGAAATCGCCCTCACTTGCTGGGGGCGATTTACAAAATGAAATTATGGCATTTATCTTGGAACATAACAAAATAACTCTTTCAGAGGAACAAAAACAACTAGCAAAGGAATTAAAAATATCTTTGCGGTTTTTGCGTTTGCTTTTGGCAAGAGGTTTCAAGAATGATGAAATAAAAAAATATTTATATCCTACTCTAAACGATATGTCATCACCTTTCGACATAAGTGGAATGAAAGAGGCCTCAGAGCGAATCAAACTTGCAATCAAAAAAAAGGAAAAGATTTTGATTTTTGGTGACTATGATTGTGATGGTATTTGTGCAATTTCAATTCTGACGCTATATCTTAAAGATAAGCTAGACGTAAAATATTTTATTCCTGACAGAAATAAACACGGCTATGGTATGACGCTTGACGTGTTGGAACAGCTTATAAAAACTAAAAAACCAAACTTGGTGATTACTGTTGACTGTGGTATTACCTCTGTCGAAGAAACCGAATTTTTGAAAACTAACGGAATTGACGTTTTGATAACAGACCACCACGAGCCACAAGACATTATTCCAAACACTATTGTTGTTGACCCTAAAATTGGCAAAAAAGGCTTTTATGACTTTTGCGGTGCAGGTGTTGCGTTAAAGTTGGTTGAAGCGTTGGCTGGCAGAGAAGAATCAAAAAAGTATTTGGATATTGCGGCAATTGCAACAATAGCTGATGTCGTCCCCCTTGTTGATGAAAACCGTATTATTGCAAAATTTGGCTTGGATATGCTTGAAAAATCAAGTCGTAAGGGCATCAAAATGCTTTTTGGCAATGATAAAATTACATCACAAGATATTATGTTCAAAATCGCACCAAGAATTAACGCGGCTGGAAGACTTAATTCGGCGATGAAAGTTGTTGATTTGTTTTTAGATAGTGATTATTTTTTGTTGAGGTCGCTTGCTGATGACTTAGAAAAAGATAATTCTAAACGACAAGAAATATGCGAAAATGTTGTTGAAGATGCAAAACGCGCACTTATCGGTGTTGATTTCAACAAAACTGCCATCATAATCTTGGAGAGTGGCGACTGGGAAGCTGGAGTGTTGGGAATTGCTGCCGCTCGTCTTACTGAGGAATTTAAGCGTCCAACAGTTTTGTTTGCAAAAAATGGTGATGAATTGAAGGGCTCTACTCGTTCAATAAAAGAAGTGAATATTTTTGACCTTTTGACAAAACTAAGTATGTACTTTACCAATTTTGGCGGACACGCACAAGCTGCTGGCATAAGTATGAAAATTGAAAACTTTGCAAGGTTCAAAGATGAAGCAAACAACATTCTTTTATCCGAGCATAGTATGACTGATTTTCTGCCTAAAATTGTTTGCGAAAGCGAACTTGACATTCAAGAAAATGTTTTAGAATTTTCAAAAGAATTAGGACTTATGGAACCAACAGGTTACGGCAATCCTAAACCAAATTTTGTCATTAAAGCAGAAAATTTGAAGTTTGAAAATATTGGTTTTACACAACACATAAAATGCGTTGAAAAAAATATTGATTTATTAGGTTTTAGCAGATTTGCAGACGCTATGTCTGTTGCAAACGGGAAGTGCGAAATTGAGGCTACTTTGTCTATAAATGAGTTCCAAAACAACGTTACAGCTCAAGCAATAATCAAATCAATGCAAGCTGTAACTGTCAAAATTTCAGAGGAAGATGCCAAATTAGGTTGTTTGCATCATTTGACAAAAGAAGGAAGCGTAAACGTTCCGATTGCAAGTAAAATCGATGTCGAAAAGTGGTTAGAAAAACCGTTTGGTACGTTGTTCGTCTGTTTTTCTCAAAGCGATTATGAAAATTTATTGTCAAAATTTAACGGCGTAAAATTATTGGCTCTAAATGTCGGAATTTCACGAACCTTAAATACTGAAAACGCAATAGTTTGTATTCCGTCTGAAAGTTTTAATTTCAGTTATTATGACCAAATTATACTATGTGGCAATCCACTTTCAGAAGGATATATAGAATATCTAAAGCAGAATAACAAAAATGTATATGCCTTGAACCAACTTAAAATCAACAAAATTGAAATCTCTGATAGTGCAATACGTAATGTTTTTAGGGTTTTGCGTGAGTTAGCTTTTAGACGTGACAAATTTCAAAACTTCAAAAAACTTTACTTGGAAGTTAAAAATAAAGTGAACGTAAGTTTTGTGGAATTCAAAATTATATTGGAAATTTTCAAAGAACTAAACTTGATTTCCGTTACGGATAGGGGTATTATCAATATACAAAATAAAAAAACAGAATTACAAAAATCTGTTATTTATAGGAACTTACACATTGGGAAATGAATTGCTTGTAAAACTTAGAAAAGGTTATCCTGAAAAGTACGCTGATATAAAAAAAGCGTATGATTTTGCTATGCAAGCGCACCAAGGACAAAAACGTAGCTCGGGCGAAGAATATTTTATTCACCCTTGCGCTGTCGTTGAAATTTTGGCAGATTTTGGATTTGATAGTTCAACAATTATCGGTGCATTTCTTCACGACGTTTTGGAAGATACCCCGATTACTCCCGAACAATTAAAACAGGAGTTTGGTCAAGAAATTCTTGATTTAGTTGAGGGCGTAACTAAGCTTGACAAATTGCAATTTGTAAATAGAGAAGAGGCGCAAGCAGAGAATTTTAGAAAAATATTTATTGCTATGGCAAAAGATTTGCGAGTTATTATTATAAAACTTGCAGATAGATTGCATAATATGCGTTCTCTAAAATACCTTCCACCAGAAAAACAACAATATATTTCAAAAGAAACTTTAGAAATTTACGCTCCATTAGCTGGACGTTTAGGAATTTCTTTTTTCAAATGCGAACTTGAAGATATAGCTATGATGTATTTGTTGCCAAAAGAATACAAATATATTACAGAAAAGGTAAGTCAAAAGCGTATTGAAAGGGGCAAATTTCTCACAACCATTTGTTCTCAAATTGAGAATAAATTGACGGAATTAGGTATTCACGGCGAAGTCAACGGACGTCCAAAACATTTCTATTCAATTTATAAAAAAATGCATAATTTGCATATCGATATTGACCAAATTTACGATTTGCAGGCTGTGCGTATTATTGTTGACTCAATCAAAGATTGTTACACAATGCTTGGTGAAATTCACAATATGTGGAAGCCAATGCCTGGTCGGTTCAAAGATTATATCGCTATGCCAAAAGCCAACAATTATCAATCGTTGCATACGACTGTTGTAACTCCGTTTGGAGAAACGTTTGAAATTCAAATTAGAACGTATGAAATGCACCGTATTGCCGAGTATGGTATTGCAGCGCATTGGAAATATAAAGAAGGCACAACGTCGGTTAATTCCGATTTAGACGATAAAGTAAGGTGGTTGCGCGAAGTTATGGACGCGCAAAAAGACATTGGTGGCGCAAAAGAGTTTATGGACGCCGTAAAGATTAACGTTTTTGACGATGAAGTTTTTGTATTCACGCCAAAAGGCGATGTTTATGGACTTCCAGTTGACTCAACACCTGTTGATTTAGCCTACAAAATTCACTCGGAAATCGGTAATAAGTGCATAGGTGCAAAGATAAATAAAAAGATTGTTCCTTTATCTCAAAAGATGTTTACGGGTGACATTGTTGAAATTATAACGTCAAATGCATCAAAAGGTCCAAGCCTTGATTGGCTAAAATTTGTGCGTACGGCGTCTGCTCGTTCAAAAATTCGTGCTTTCTTCAAAAAGGAAATGAAGGAAGAAAATATTGACCGAGGCAAGGAAATGCTTGAAAGAGAAGCAAAGCGTCGCGGTTATAATCTTGCTGACCTTTTGACTCCAGACGTTTTAGATGGAATGATGAAAAGGCAAGCCATATCATCAGCAGAAGATTTGCTTGCGGCTGTCGGTTATGGCGGACTTTCAACAAATCAAATTTTGGGCAAAGCAGTTGAAGCATTCAAGAAAAAAACGCCTGTACCTGTTGAAAATTTGGCTGTTCATAAAGAAGACGAAAAACCTCGTCAACACTCAAAAAGTGGCGTTCTAATCAATGGAAACGCAAACTTTACAGTTAGAATGGCGCATTGTTGTTCGCCTGTTCCTGGTGATGAAATTATAGGTTATATTTCAAGGGGAAGGGGAGTTTCTGTCCACAGAAAAGACTGCCCAAACGTTAAAGGAATGGAAGATGAACGCCTAATTTCTGCAAGTTGGGATATTGGTGGAGATGAGAGTTTTAACGCTACACTTAGTGTATATGCACAAAATCGAAGTGGCCTTTTGGCATCAATTACTGCATTTATTGCCGCTGCAAAAATGCCTATCACAGGTGCAAATCTTAAAATTGAACCAAAAGACAATATTGCGGAAATCTCCTTAACCGTTCAAGTCAAATCTACAAAGGACCTTGATGAAATTTTAAGAAAGATTAAGCAAATTGACGGTGTAATCGAAATAAGGAGATAAAAATGAAAATATTGACATTTGTTACTTCTCCTATTGGCACAAATACATATTTAGTTATAAATAAAAACCGTGCTTTTGTCGTTGACCCTGGTGGAGATGCGGACAAAATTCTAAATGCGGCAAAACTTTGCAATGCTGAAATTGAGGCTGTACTTTTAACACACGGACACTTTGACCATATTATGGGTGTAAAAGCCTTACAAGACGCAGGTGCAAAAGTTTTTATGCACAAAGCGGACACGGATAAAATTGCTTCATTCAAAAACTTGGCGTTTTCTGTCAATCAAAGCGTTGAAAAGTTTACGCCAGATATAACTTTGTCGGGTGGGGAAACTTTGAACGTTGCAGATATGGCTGTAAATGTTATTCATACGCCTGGGCATTCTGCTGGTTGTGTTTGCTATATGACAGAAAAAACAATTTTTGTGGGGGATACCGTATTCTTTACATCTTATGGAAGAACCGATTTTTACGATGGAAATTTTGATAAACTTAAAAATTCTATATTAAATAAACTGTTCAATTTGAAAGGTAATTTTAGTCTTTTGACAGGACACGGAGAGCCTACTTCATTGGAATTTGAACGTAGAAATAATGCAATTTTAGATTGATGATAACGCTTGAGATTAACAACGACAATTATACTAACGATTTGATGGAACTTATCCGCTTGTTTGAACAAAGAACGGCGGACAATTTTTGTTTGACAGTAAATTATGAAACAGTTGACGCAGAGTTGATTATAAAAATTGATTCAGATAAACTTTTTGGTTTCAAAAAAACATTTTGTTATCCGTTTGCTGAAACTGTCCCAATGGAAATTAAAAGATATGAAAAACGTTATTTGAAAATGGCAATTTATAATACATTAGTATTTTTGACGGGTATTTCTTTGCCATACGGTTGTCTTACAGGCATACGCCCCACAAAGTTATTTCAAGAATTAAAAGAAAGAGCAGAAAAAGTTTTTGCAAACGACTACTCGGTATCAGATGAAAAACTTTCGCTTATAAAACGAATTGTATCTGTGCAAAAAGGACTAAGAAATCAAGACGAAAACGCAATGGATATTTTTGTATTTATTCCGTTTTGTCCTACTAAATGCGCATATTGTTCATTTGTTTCTATGACTATTGACAGACAAAAAAAAGTAGTTGAACCGTATGTTGAAAAACTTGTGGAAGAATTACAATTTATCCACAAATTAGTAAAGCAGAAAAAGATTATTATAAGAAGTGTTTACGTTGGCGGGGGAACTCCCACGTCATTACCTTCACATTTACTTGACAAAGTGCTGAAAAGCTGTAAGTTCAAATGCAAGGAATTTACTGTTGAAGCGGGGCGTCCAGATACAATAACACCTGAAATTGTTGACGTTTTGAGAAAGAACAGAGTTAGTCGAATTTCAATCAATCCGCAAACTTTTAATGATGAAACGCTAAAAAAAATTGGCAGAAAGCATACCTCGTATGATGTTGAGCAAGCCTACAAAATGGTCAAAAGATATTTTGACGTAAATATGGACTTGATTGCTATGTTGCCTGACGAAACGCTTGAAGATTTTAGGCGTTCTGTTGATGCGTGCGTGGCTTTGAACCCCGAAAATATAACGGTGCATACGCTATACCTTAAAAAGGGTTCTGAACTCAAACTTGCTTCTTACAAACACACCGATTATGATACTGCTTCAAATATGGTAGATTACGCATACGAAAAATTGACTGAAAACGGATATAATCCGTACTATATGTACCGACAAAAATACACAAGTGGAAACCTCGAAAATGTCGGATACGCAAAACTTGGAAAAGAGTGCATTTACAACATTGACATTATGGAAGAGGATACGTCTATTATTGCAAGCGGAGCTGCTGCAATTTCAAAAAAATGGACGGCAAGCAAAAATTTGATTGAACGTAACGCAAATTTCAAAGAACCGCTTGAATACGTCAAACACTTTGACACGGTTATGTCAAGACAGAAAGAATTTTGGGAATTGCAAGAATAACGTAAGGGTCTTAAATATTGAAAATGCTTGTAAGTTTGGAAACTCCGTGCGTTTGCAAGATAAGTCAGTTCGCAAAAGTTGCAATTAACAAAACAATATTGCTAAAAAACACTCAAACATAATGAGTTGATTAACTAATTATGACAGTTAATTATGTGACTAAATATAAAACTTTGACGCAAGAATGGAATATTTTAATAAGTTTAGTTAAATAATCTATAATAAGGGCTCAAAATGATTTACAAAATTTGCTTGACGTGTTAATATTTCATCAATACTTTTTACTAGGACAAACCAATCTCCAAGGTTCGTCTTGGTTGAAAGCGAATTATTTGTCCAAAGAAGGAGGTAAAAAAATGGATAAGTTGCAAAAACAAGAAATTATTGCAAAATATGCTCGCAAAGAAGGCGACACAGGTTCACCCGAGGTTCAAATTGCTCTTTTAACAGCTCGTATTCAAGACTTAACAGAGCACCTTAAAAGCCACGACAAAGACCACCACAGCCGTCGCGGTTTGTTGGTTATGGTAGGTAAGAGAAGAAATCTCTTGGGCTATCTTAAAGATACCGACATTGAACGCTATCGTGCTATCGTCGCAGATTTGGGACTCAGAAAGTAAAAAATCGGGTGCAGCTTTTGCACCCTTTTTTATTTATCGCAACAGTTTGTCAGAAGACAATCTGAATATATGTAGGGAATGATGGAATTCCCAGAAGGAGTAAAATATGGATAAAAGAATATTCAAAACTATGGTTGGCGGGAAAGAGCTTGTTGTAGAAATAGGCGCATATTGTATGCAAACCAACGGTTCTTGTATTGTACGTTGCGGTGACACGGTAGTTATGGTCAACGTTACTATGTCAAAAGAACCACGCGAAGGTATGGATTATTTCCCCTTAGGCGTTGATTTTGAAGAAAAAATGTACGCTGTGGGTAAAATCCCCGGTGGCTTTAAGAAGAGAGAGGGCAGAGCAAGCGATAAAGCAATCTTGACTTCACGCCTTATCGACCGTCCATTACGTCCGCTTTTTCCAAAGGGACTTTACAATGACGTGTCAGTTATCGCAACTGTGTTGTCAGTTGACTTAAACAATCAACCAGAAGTTTTGGGTATGATTGGAAGCTCAATCGCACTTTCAATTTCTGATATACCATTTGCTGGTCCGACAGGTTCTGTTGTAGTTGGTATGGTTGATGGACAATACGTTATTAACCCAGACAGCGAACAACGTGCAAAATCACGTCTTAGCTTGAATTTGTCAGGCACAAAAGACGCAATTATGATGGTTGAAGCTGGCGCAGATATCATCAGCGAAGATGAGATGCTTGGCGCAATCTTATTTGGTCACGAAGAAATTAAGCGAATTGTTGCATTCATTGAAAGTATTGTTGCAGAAGTTGGCAAGCCTAAACTTGAAATGGAATTGGAAACTATTCCAGAAAACGTTAACGTTGCAGTTCGCGAATATGCAGACAAAAAAATGGACTTTGTTTTGGAAGCGTTTGACCGTGTTGTAAGAGAAGAAAGAGAGGACGCTTTGAACCGTGACGTTATTGCTCATTTTGCAAACGATTTTGAAGACGTTCAAAAGAAAACAAAATTTATCCTTGACAGCTTGTATTATTTGAAAAAAGAAAAAGTACGTGCAAAAATCTTGAATGATGGCGTTCGTCCAGACGGCAGAGATTTGACAGAAATTCGTCCGATTTGGTGCGAAGTTGGTGTATTGCCAAGAGTTCACGGAAGCGCAGTTTTCACAAGAGGACTTACGCAAGCTATGACAACGGCTACACTTGGAACAATAAGCGAAGTTCAAAAATTGGAAGGACTTGATGACGACTTTTACAAGAGATATATGCATCAATACAATATGCCGGGATATTCCTCAGGCGAAGCAAGACCTTTGAAAAGCCCAGGACGCAGAGAAATCGGACACGGCGCGTTGGCTGAACGCTCATTAGAACCTGTGCTTCCAAGTGAAGAAGAATTTCCTTATGCAATTCGTACAGTAAGTGAAATTTTGAGCAGTAACGGTTCAACTTCACAAGCATCAGTTTGCGGCAGCACACTTGCTCTTATGGATGCAGGCGTACCAATCAAAGCTCCTGTTGCTGGTATTGCTATGGGACTTATAAAAGACCCAGACAAACACAAAGTTGCTGTTTTGAGCGATATTCAAGGATTGGAAGACTTCCTTGGCGATATGGACTTTAAGGTTGCAGGAACAAAAGATGGTATTACCGCAATTCAAATGGACATCAAGATTAAAGGTATCGACGAAGAAATTTTGAAGAAGGCATTGGAACAAGCAAGACAAGGCAGAAATCATATTCTTGGTAAGATGCTTGAAGTGTTGCCAGAACCTCGTAAAGAACTCAGCACGTGGGCTCCTAAAATTGTTTCGTTTGCTATCGATCCTGACAAAATACGTGACGTTATTGGAACAGGTGGAAAAACAATAAACAAGATTATTGAAGACACAGGCGTAAAAATTGACATCAATGATGAAGGAACAATCTTTGTTGCTTCAAATGATGACAAAGCAATTTCTAAGGCTCGCACAATCATTGAAAACATTGTACGTGATGTTGAAGTTGGCGACGTTTACGAAGGAAAAGTTGTCAAAATTATGGAAAACGACAAAGGTCAATTTGGCGCAAGCGTAAACTTTGCACCAGGAAAAGACGGAATGATACACATTTCTAAACTTTCAACAGAGAGAGTTGAAAAAGTTACAGACGTTGTAAACGTCGGTGACATAGTTCTTGTTAAGGTAATCAAAATTGATGAAAAACACAGAGTTGATTTGCGTTTGAAAGAAGTAATTCAAAAGGCATAATTGATTTAGTTAAGTTTTCAAATTAAAAATTAAACCGACCTATTTAGGTCGGTTTTTTTATACATTGTAAACTTATCATTCCAAAGTTTGGCTTACTGTGGATATTTTGAGGTTGTGTGAAAGGGTGTAGTCCACAATTTTTGACAAAACTTTTGCCGTGCAATTTGTTGGGTGCATAAGAACTAAATCACCTGCTTTTATTCCTTTTATAGCTCTGTTATAAATTAAGTCCTCATTTTGGTCGCGCCAATCAATAGTGTCACGTGTCCATAAAATAACTTTGTAGTCGAGTTGTTTGCAAACTGAAAACATTGTACCGCCTATGCTTCCGCTTGGTGGTGCAAACAGCTTTGTCGTGTAATTTGGAAATGCATCGTGGGTGTTGGTTGAAGCTGTTGGAAGCAATGATGATAAAGTTGCTTTTATCATTCTTTCCGTTACCACAATTTCATCACGGTTCTGTTGGGCGTTTAGCTTTGCGTGGTCACGGTGTAAATAACCGTGGTTGCCAATTTCAAAGCCATCTGAATATAATTTTAATAGTGCATCAGGGTTTCTCGCAACCCAACTTCCGCCCACAAAGAATGTTGCATTGCAATTTTTCTCTTTTAATATTTTTGCAATTTGCATAACGTTTTCAGTATGCTCGTAAACATTGAACATAAAAGCTACGCTTTGTCCGCTTGTGTTTCCGTTGTAAATTGCGTTGACAGGTAAGTCGTTGTTGACGTCAGGAATGGTCAAAACTGTCGCCAAGCAAAAGGTTACGGCAATCATAGTAATAATGACAAAATTTGCAGTTAAGGCTTGGAAATGTTTATCTTTCATAATACATTTTATGTTTACCCGTATATGGTTATGTGTTATAATCTATTTATGAAAAAACTTATCGAACTTAAAAACGGACTTAAAGTCGTAATTGTGCAGAATACCGCTGTGCGGTCAGTTGCTTTGGGAGTGTTTGTTGGAGCAGGTAGCGCGTATGAACAACCCTCACAGTCGGGCATTTCTCATTTTATAGAACATATGTTGTTCAAGGGCACAAAAAAACGAAATAGTTTTGATATTGCCAATGAAATTGACTGTATAGGCGCGCAAATTAACGCATTCACAGCAAAATGTTACACTTGTTATTATACGGTTTCGCTTGATACAAACGTTGAAAAATGCTTTGATATATTGTCGGATATGTACTTTAATTCTACGTTTGAACAATCTGAATTTGAAAAAGAAAGAAGGGTAGTGCTTGAAGAAATAAACGAGAGTGAAGACACTCCCGACGATTTATGTATAGAAAAACTTTCAAGCGTTTTTTATAAAAATCATCCGCTGGGCAAACCTATTTTGGGTACTTCAAAATCACTTAATGAATTTACTCCGTCAGACCTGTTTGCGTACAAAAATAAATTTTATAATGCAAAAAACACCGTTTTATCAGTAGCTGGAAACATAAGTGAAGAAGAAGCTGTCAGACTTGCTGAAAAATACTTCGCATTTGAAAACTATGACAATTCAATCTACGTCCCTTCCGAATTGCCAGCAGCGGAATTTGAAAAACAGTATATTGTAACAAAAAAAGATATTGAGCAAATGCACATAGGCTTAGCTTTTCCGTGTTTTGCTTATGACAGCGACCAAAGTATGGCAGCGCAGTTGTTGGCTTTGGTTTTTGGAATGGAAATGTCATCACGACTTTTTCAAACTGTTCGCGAAAAGTTGGGGTTGTGCTACACAATCATGGGTTATCCGTCAGCATACCAAAACAATGGTTCGTTTGTAATTTTTACGTCAACAAATCAAAAAAGTGTTGAAAAAGCATTGAGTGCCATAAAAGCAGAAATCGAATTGCTTTTGGCTGATGGAATAACCAAAGAGGAATTGCTCAAAGGAAAGGAACAACTTAAAACGTCTTTGGTTCTTGGTGAAGAAAGTACGTCTTCAATGATGAGAGCTTTTGGCAGACACGCAATTCAAACTAATGAACTTTATGATTTTGACAAAAGACTTAAACAAATTGACTCGCTTAATGAAAGCGATATTTTGAATGCAGCCAAAAAGATTTTTGACTTCAAAAAATTAAGTTTAAGCATTGTCGGAAAAGGTTGTAAAACTGCTTATGAAAAGTTAATATAAAAAAAAATACCCTATGAAAAACATAACTTATTGAGGTTTTTATGAATAAAGTGATTAATGAGAGTGAAGAAAAAAACGAGTTTTTTAACAGCTCAGAATTTGAAGGAATGGACAAACTTGACACAATTTTTTATATGCAAGAAAAGTTTGACCAAGACGTAATTAAAAATCGTCATTTAGAAGACGTTACACCTGAGCAATGGATACAAAAACAGACGCTTGCTATGCTGAGCGAACTTGCTGAACTTATTGCAGAAGTTAATTTTAAGTGGTGGAAAAACGCTAAGGAAATCAACAGCGACAACGTCAAAGAAGAAATTGTTGATATATTGCATTTTTTTGTGGGAATGTGCAACCGTTCGGGAATGAACAGCGAGGAATTATTTGATAGATATATGAAGAAAAACGAAGAGAATTTCCGCCGTCAATATGGAACGTCACAAAAAAAAGGATACGAATTGGACGAAATCAACAAATAATCGAGTTTTAGAAATAATTGTTTTTTTGTAGTCTATATTGCCGTCAAATGTGAATAATTTAGTTGTACGCAACTGCAACGGACGGCATATAAAACGTTGTGTTTTCCTTTGTGCAACAAAGTTAAATTACGCTTGAATTTGTATGCGTGTCGTGGTATAATATTTATATAATTTTATGGAAGGAAAACGCTGCTTGGATACTCGACAAACAAAAGCTAATGTAGGGAATAGAATTGCGCTAGGAGTTTTGATAGTGTTGATTTCCCTATTTTGTTTTTTATGTGACGTTGGTGCGTTTGGCAACGTTGGTAGTTCCGTTAGTGGATTTTTGATAGGATTTTTTGGACTTGCTGACTATGCGTATAGCATAATTGGCATCATTGTTGGAATTGCAATAATTTTCAATTTGAAAATTCAAATTCGCCTCATTAAAGCTGTTATGGCTTTTGGCTTGCTCTTGTTGGGTGTTTTTGCTTTGCATATTTTTTCATCAAGTCAGCACATTGTCAATGCTAATTACGCCGGGTATTTGCTTAATTGTTACTATTTGACTAATACGGCTGGCGGAATGTTTATGGGGCTTTTAGGCTTTCCGATTATGAAAGCATTGACAAGTGTTGGAGCTTTGATTTTGGCGTGTGTGTTATTCTTTGTTTTAGGATTTTTCACTTTGCTTCCAACTTTTAAGAAAAACGTTACGTACTCTGCGGTTGACAAAGACAAACGCAACAAAAAACGTTTTGAAAAGAAAAATTCACCAGAATTTGAAGAACAAGTTGACGGCAAACCTCTAAGCGAAAACAATGGTGGCTTGTACGTTGCCGATATGGCGTCTGACCCCTTAAGCAGAAAAGAAAAAAAATTAAAAGGTGCAGAAGGTTACAATCCACTTTATCCGAATGCATTTGGAAATATCGAAGATAAAGCAGTTTCAGAAAATCAAGAACCGCAAGCGCTAGTTGATAAAAACGATAAATTTTCTTTGCGTAAATTAGCAAAGAATATTCTCTTTAACAAAGATAACACTGATGAAAGTTTAGAGAAATTTAAGACTGTCAGCAACCCTAATAGCGCGCTGTCAAACGTTAGTGCGCCTTACACAGCTCAACGTAGAGTAGAAATGCACGAAAAATTAGGCATTGACAGCACTATGGAAGGTCTTAAAACTGATGCCTATTTAAGATACGGTAGTCTTGCCGTAAAAAAAATTGATGATGACTCAAAGAATGAGAGCGTCAAAAACTCAAGTTTAACTTCTTCCGAAAAAACAGGTTTTCAAACGTTGGAAACACAAGATTTTGACTCATTAAAAGAGGAACAAATCAAACAATTTAACCAAATGTACGCCACAGTTAAGCCCGAATTTGAGGCGGAAGGATACGACAGAGCTCAAAGTGGTGAAATTATCAAAGCTAACGAGCAAAAGAAAACTGTGGTTGAACCTAACAAAAATGGCGGTTATGGTAAAGTTAAAAGCGCAATAGAACTGACCATTGAAAAAGCAGAACAAGCAGTCAACGCTGAAAAACAAAAAGCTACTGCAGGCGGTTTGCAAGGCGCAGTTCAAAGAGCCATTTTTAACCAAAATCAACCAAAAATTGAGCCTAAAGAAATCGTTTCAAATGGTTATGAACGTCCTAACGTTACACCTACGATGGTTGAAAGAACTCAAAATCAAACAAAAATTCCAAGAGCATTTCAAAATACCGCTTTAGATAATTCTGAAACCGTGTCTTTGCAACAAAGCGGATACGTCAATGATTTTGGAAAAGTCGTAAAACAGACAACTCCTTCAAACGATTTTGCAAACGAATATAAGCCGTCAACTCCGCAACAAGAGTACGACGCGATGAACAAACAAAAACCTGTAATAGATTTTGCCACCTTAAAAAAATCAATAAACGTCAACGAGTATTACCAACAGCGAGAAATTTTGCCATTGCATAATCCAAACGATTTGAGAGAACAAAATCAAACGCAAGCGCAACGAGCGCAAGAAAAAGTAGTTAGTGAACAGCAAAATGTCCGAGTTCAAAGTCAAAATTGTACGTCGAATTATAGACAAACTGTGCAGAATGCAAATTCAAACTTAAAACCAAATACTGATTATTTGAATGTAAATGGCAACCCTAATAGTTTGAACGCAAATGGCAACGCTAACAGTTTGACGGCAAAAGGTAACGTTAGCAGAAATTATGAAAATTCTAACGTAAACGGCAATGCTAACAAAAACAACGGCAATTTTGAAATAAACAAATTAAGCGACAGCAACAGCATAAATTCAAATGGCAGTCAAATTGAAAGAATAAAGACAGAAATAGCTACACAGAACACGCAAAACCAAAGAGTTGCAAACAGCAATCAATCATTAGATTTTCAGCAAAAAGCTGAAAATCTGCATAAAACTAATTTAGATATTGTCAAAGACGCAGCTTTACAACAAAGAATAAAACAGGCAGGAAAAGACGCGCCTCCGCTTGCCGATTATGAAATTGACGAGGCTATAAAAGAACAGAGGGCAAAAACAGCTAAAAGTAGAAATTTGCAAGCTGCGGAAAAGATTATCAAACAAATGGACAGTATAGACGACACAAACGAAAGACTTACACAAGTTAACATCGAGCAAGCAATATCTCAAGCAACTCCAAAAAGTCCTTATATTGCTCCGCCTATCGAACTTTTGACAAGGCCAGACCCGCCCGTTATGGAAGATGAGGATTATGACAGCAAAAAGGCTATTCTTATTGATACGCTGGCTTCGTTTGGAATAAAGTCAGAGGTTATTGATAGGGAAGTTGGACCAACGTTCTCGCTTTATTCCTTGAAAGTTGAAATGCCAAAAGGTAGAACTGTTGGCAGCATAACCAATTTGGAAAACGATATAGCGATGCAGATGGAAGAAGAGAGTGTGCGTATTCTTGCCCCTATTCCTGGCAAAAACGCAGTCGGTATTGAAGTTCCGAACAAGCATAGAAGAATTGTTAGACTTAGCGAATTGCTTATGTCACCGTCATTTAACAAAGCAAAATCACCTGCGTCTTTTGGATTGGGCAAAAACCTTTATGGTGAAAACTTTGTTTGCGATATAAAAGAATTGCCTCATATGCTTATTGCAGGCGCAACTGGCGCTGGCAAAAGCTGTTGCATAAACAGCGTTATCGTAAGTTTACTCTATAAAGCAAGCCCAGAAGAAGTAAGATTGATTTTAATTGACCCGAAACGTATGGAATTGTCGGTGTATGCTGGCATACCGCATTTGTTGCTTGACGAAATAGTTTGCGACGTTGACAAAGCAATTCGCGCGCTTAATTGGGCAATATCTGAAATGGATAGGCGTATAAAATATTTAAGTGAATTAAAATATCGAAATATTGATGAATATAACAACGATTGTTCAAAGCACGGTTATGAAAAGATGCCGAGGATTGTCGTTATTGTTGATGAACTTGCCGACTTGATTGCAATGGGCAAAAAATCTGTTGAGGACGCAATTAACAGAATTGCAAGACTTGCTCGCGCTGTGGGTATCCACTTGATTTTGGCGACGCAACGTCCGTCTGTTGACGTCGTAAGTGGAACAATAAAAAACAATTTGCCAAGCCGTGTAGCGTTTAAGGTTACGTCTGGCCCTGACAGCCGAACCATTTTGGACTCGGTGGGTGCGGACAAACTTTTGGGTTATGGTGACCTTTTGTATATGACTCCAAAGTCTTCTATGCTTGAAAGAATGCAAGGCGCATTTATTTCAAATGAAGAAGTCCAAAAAGTTGTGGATTTTATTAAGACAAACAATGAATCATATTTTGACAACTCAATTAAGGACGCAATTTTTAAGGAGCAACCGGACGAAAGTCAACAAGCAAAAGAAAAGACCAACAACAAAAAACAATCTTTGCCACCTGAATTGTTTGACGCTTTGCGTTTGGGACTTGAAGGAAACAATATGTCCATTTCATATTTGCAAAGAAAGTTGGGCTTAGGTTGGCCAAAAGCAGCTAAAATATCAGATATGATGGAAGACATGGGGTATCTTGTTAAAGACCCCACAAATCCTAAAACTAAAATTGTCAAAATTACCCAAGAGGAGCTTGACGAACTTATAGAAACTAACGAAGAGGGCGAAGAATAATGAAGATTGGCGCAATATCCTTAGGGTGCGACAAAAATAGAGTTGACACCGAAAAAATGCTGTCACGTTTGATTTCAGACGGAATTGCTATAACAAACGACCAAAGTGACGCAGATATTATCATTGTCAACACTTGCGCGTTTACTGATGATGCAAAAAAAGAATCTATTGATGAGATTTTGAAGGTTATAAATTCAAAAAAACCTAAACAGAAAATAATAGTTACGGGTTGTTTGCCTCAAAGATACGGTCAAACTATTGTTGAAGGCTTTCCAGAAGTTCAAGGCTTTTTGGGTGTAAGTGATTACGACAGTATTGTTGAAACCGTAAAACAAATTGCTCTTGGTGAAAAGATATGCAAATTTTGCGGTGAAGAAAAATTTTATGACGGCAGAGCGTTGACAACGCCATATCATTATGCCTATTTGAAAATTGCCGACGGGTGTAACAATCATTGCACGTACTGCGCAATACCATCAATTAGGGGCAGATATAGGTCGTATCCTATTGAAGGCTTGATTAAGGAAGCAAAACAACTTGCCGACGATGGCGTTAAAGAAATTATTTTGGTTGCTCAAGACGTTACAAGATATGGCATAGATATTGACGGAGTTCCGCACCTAATCCAGCTTGTTGACGAATTGTCAAAATTGGACTTTGAATGGATAAGACTTATGTACTTAGAACCAGAAATGGTTGATGACGTTCTTATCAATTACATAGCGTCAAATGCAAAAGTTTGCAAGTATGCAGACGTTCCGCTACAACACGTGGACGATGGCATTTTGAAACTTATGAACAGACATACGACAGAACAATCAACGTATGAAATTATAGGAAAATTAAAAGATAAAGGAATTGCTGTAAGAAGTTCATTTATTGTTGGTTTTCCTACTGAAAACGAGCAATCGTTTCAGAGATTGAAAGCCTTTATTAAGGCTGGAAATATAAACTACGCAGGTTTCTTTGAATATTCGGAAGAAGAAGGCACGCCCGCCGCAAAACTTGACGGACAAGTGAACAAAACAACAAAGAAGAAAAGAGCAAAAGAGCTTTATGCTTGCGAACAAAAAGTAATCGCAAAATTCAACAAAACGTGTGTTGGAAAGCAGATGAAAGTGATTTACGATGAAATTGATTATGACAAACAAATGTTTGTTGGAAGAAGCGAGTTCCAAGCACCAGACGTAGATAGTGTGATATATTTTACATCGGAAAGACCTGTTGAAATTGGCAGTTTCTATGATATAGAAATTACTGACACATTAGGGCTTGACCTTGTTGGGAGAGTAATATGGAAATAACTTTGGCAACCAAAATTACCATTGCAAGAATGTTTTTGATTATTCCAACGGTAGTTTTTTATGTTGTTGGAATGTATGTTGATAAGGTGTATTTGGCATTTATGATTGTAACTGCGATACTTTACACCATACTTTGTTCAACTGATTTTGTTGACGGAAATTTGGCAAGAAAAACTAATACCGTATCAGATTTGGGCAAATTTCTGGACCCGTTGGCGGACAAAATTATAATTGTCGTTATGCTATTTTTGATTGTATATTTCAATGATGGCTTAGACTATGTTTTTGTTGGCAACGGTTTAGTCATAAGTTTGCTTGGCGGTTTGATTTTGTCAAGAGAACTTATGGTTAGCGTTTTTAGAGCGATAGCGGCAAAAAAAGGAATTGTGTTGGCAGCCGACGTATTTGGGAAAATTAAGACTGTATTTTTGGATATAGGCGTTGCTGCTTTGTTGATTGCGGGTTTGCACCCAGTTATAAGTTGGATAGGCACTTTGACATATTATATAGGCGCAATTTTTGCAGTTTTCTCCGGTTTTAATTACATAATAAAGAATAAGCAGGTGTTTGTTGTTGAAAAGTCAAAGACTGAAGATTCAAACAACAACGGTCAATCTGAAATTAAATAAAGTGGAGTTAAAATGATAGTCGAAAAACTGAAAGTATGCGGAATTGACAAAAATGAAATCATCAAGAGGCTAAACTCTGTTGATTTAGGCGTGATAAGTTTTCAAGTTGAAGAAGATTGTTTGGACGCTTGCATAACTTTGACGTCAAACGGTGACGCAGTATCTTTTGGAAAATGTAAAAGCCTAGTTTATAACCTTTTTGAAGAAGAAGTATATTCGCCGACAGAAATTAGATTAGAGGAATTAGCTGCTGCGCTTTTGAAACTTAACAAACGGAAATTATCTGTTGCCGAAAGTTTAACTGGTGGCGAAATTTGTTCAAGACTTATTTCTCAAACTGGTATAAGCGCAAACTTTTTTGAGGGTATCGTATGCTATGATATTGCGGCAAAAACAAAAAGATTGGGAGTTAGCCCAAAACTTTTGGAAAAATATGGTGCAATAAGCAGAGAAACAGCGTATGCTATGGTTCAGGGTGTGACAATAGGCGGAGATTCGGATATAGGACTTGCTACAACTGGTTTGGCTGGACCTGACGGAGATGAAGGAAAGCCTGTCGGACTTGTTTATATTGGAGTTGGATTTGGCGATTTTATAACTGTTTTTGAGCGTCATTTGGTCGGAGAAAGGAATAAAATTAGGACAGCAACTTCAAATCTGGCATTGTTTTACCTAATTAGATACCTAAAAGGTGATATTTTGAGGCTGTAAACGCTGTGAAACGTGTTAAATAAAAAAATAAAAATTATAAAATAAATTTGCTTATAAAGGAGAAAAAAATGACTGATGATAAAAACCATTCTTTGGAACTAGCCTTACAACAAATTGAAAAGCAATTTGGGAAGGGTGCAGTAATGCGTATGCGTGATGAAGACGTTCAAAAAGTTGAAGCTGTTCCGACAGGCTGTTTGACTTTGGATATAGCTTTGGGAATCGGGGGAATTCCAAAAGGACGAATAATTGAGATATACGGCCCAGAATCGTCTGGTAAAACTACCGTTGCTTTACATATGATTGCGGAGGTGCAAAAAGCGGGTGGAACTGCGGCTTTTATTGACGCTGAACATGCATTAGACCCTTATTATGCAAAAAACTTAGGTATTTCTCTTGAAGATTTGTATATTTCTCAACCCGATAATGGCGAGCAAGCATTAGATATTTTGGAAAAACTTGTGCGCAGCGGCGCGATTGATATTGTTGTTGTTGACTCTGTTGCGGCATTGACTCCGCAAGCTGAAATTGACGGTGATATGGGCGATAGCCATATGGGTTTGCAAGCAAGACTTATGTCACAGGCTTTGAGAAAACTTACTGCAGTAACTTCAAAAAGCAAATGCTCAATCATCTTCATCAACCAACTTCGTGATAAAGTTGGAGTGGTATATGGCAGCCCTGAAACGACTACTGGCGGAAAAGCATTAAAATTCTATTCTTCCGTGCGTATCGACATCAGAAAAACCGAGCCAATCAAAGATGGCGCAGATATAATCGGAAACAAAGTAAAAGCTAAAATTGTAAAAAATAAAGTTGCACCACCTTTCAAAGTTGCTGAATTTGATATTATGTACGGCACGGGAATTTCTGCAATCGGTTGCTTGTTTGACCTTGCTGTGCAAAACAATATTATTCAAAAAAGTGGCAGTTGGTTTAGCTACAAAGACGAAAAAATTGGACAAGGAAGAGATAAGGCTCTTGATTTAGTTAAAAATAACCCTGAAATTTTGAAAGAAATTACTACGGCAGTTAGAACGACTTACTCAATAAATTAACATATCTTGTGTAAAAGGTTAGTTTTTTAGCAAATTGCAAAAAAAAAATGCTTTGGCAGTCAAAAATTGACTGCCAATTTTTTTTCTGTGGTTGACTAGTAACCGCTAGATAGTATATAATAATTAAGACAAAACTATATATTGATTATAAGCTGTTTGATATAGATAATTTAAGTATTTTTTTTGAATTGTTTGTCGGCGCAAGCTGTTTTCATTTTTGGTTTTGATTATATATATGGAGGTCAGTGATGACAGGTAATTTTAGTATATTACTTGCTGCACTTGACGCTGGACCTATTATTGGTATTGCAGTTGCAACGCTAGTTTTGGGGGCTTTGGTTGGATTTGGCGGATATAGATTATATTCTCAAAACAAAATCGGCTTGGCAAAAAGAGAAGCAGTAAGAATAGTTGAAGAAGCAAACCTTGAAGCAAAAGCTATCCGAAAAGATGGTATGCTTGAAGCTAAGGAATTGATGAACAAAATGCGCTCGGAATTTGATAAAGAAACTAAGGAGCGCAAACAAGATTTCCAAAGAACAGAAAACCGCCTTTTGCAAAAGGAATCTGCTTTGGATAAAAAGGAAGATTTGCTAGATAAAAAAGACGCCACATTAGACAGAAAAATAGACGAAATGGATAAGGCGCAAAAGCAAATTGATGAAACAAAAGAACGTTTTAAGGCTATTGAAGAAAATCTTGCATCAGCACAAGAAAATGTTGAAAAAGAATTGGAACGCGTTGCTGGAATGACCAAAGATGAAGCGTCTGAGGAATTGAAGAATGCATTGCTTGAAGGTGTAAAAATTTCTGCGGCTGCAAAAGCTAAACTAATTGAAGCAGAAGCAAAAGAAAATGCTCAAAAAGTGGCACAAAACATCATTGTTACGGCAATTCAAAGATGCGCTGCAGACCACGCGACAGAAAATACCGTGTCGGTTGTGGCTCTTCCAAATGATGAGATGAAAGGCAGAATTATTGGAAGAATGGGCAGAAATATACGCGCATTGGAGTCAGCAACAGGTGTAGATTTGATTATTGACGACACTCCAGACGTTATAACGCTTTCAAGTTTTGACCCTGTAAGACGTGAAGTTGCAAGACTTACGCTTGAAAAACTTATTGCTGACGGAAGAATTCACCCAGCTCGTATTGAAGAGATGGTTGAAAAAATCAGAAAAGAAGTTGAAGCAGGAATTAAGGAAGCAGGTGAAGAGGCAGCATTTGAAGTTGGCATTCACGGTTTACACCCTGAACTTATCAAAATTTTAGGACGTTTGAAATATCGTACAAGTTATGGACAAAACGTGCTTAAACACTCAGTTGAAGTTGCGTCGTTGGCGTCCATTATGGCGGCAGAAATGGGAATTGACCCAAGAATTGCAAAACGCGCTGGATTGTTGCACGATATCGGAAAAGCTGTTGACCATGAATTGGAGGGAACTCACGTTCAAATTGGTGTCGATATTGCCAAAAAATATAGGGAATCAGCTGAGGTTGTTCACGCTATTGCGGCGCACCACAATGACATTGAACCCGAAACAATGGAAGCAGTTCTTGTTCAAGCTGCCGACGCAATATCAAGCGCAAGACCTGGCGCAAGACGTGAATCGTTGGAGAATTATGTTAAGCGTATTGAAAAGTTGGAAGTTATTGCAAAGTCTTTTGAAGGTGTTGAACAAACTTTCGCAATTCAAGCGGGCAGAGAAATTCGAGTGCTTGTAAAACCTGAACAAATAAATGACGCGAACACCGTATTCCTTGCAAAAGAAATTGCAGAAAAACTTGAAAATGAATTGGAGTATCCAGGTCAAATTAAAGTAAGTGTAATTCGTGAGGTGAGAAGCGTAGAATATGCAAAATAATTTAGTAAAATCATATAAAGAAATCAAAAATATTAAAAAAGCGTCAGATATTATTGATGATATTTACGACCTTATTTTGCAAACTATAAAAGCAGGCGTCTCTGAAATTCAAGTTGCAGATTTTATAAGAAATTGCGTGAAAGAGAAAGGCGGTGAAGACGTGTCTTTTGACACTATTGTAGCCTTTGGCGAAAGCGGTGCTGAACCTCACCACGTTCCAACTGAAAAACTTCTTGAAAAAGGTATGCTTGTCACCATTGATATGGGCGCGATTGTGAACGGATACTGTTCCGACTTCACAAGAACGTTCGCATTTGGCGAAATAAACGATGAACAGAAGGCGATTTACGAAACAGTTTATCAAGCTCAAAAATTGGCACTTGACGCTGTTGTGGATGATGTTGATTGTTTATATGTTGATAAAATTGCAAGAAGTTATATTTCTGAAAAGGGCTATGGCGAGTTTTACGTTCACGGAACTGGACACGGCGTAGGAAAAGAGATACACGAAAATCCATACCTCAATGCGAGAACAACTGAAATTTTGAAAAATAATATGGTAGTTACCATTGAACCTGGTATCTATATACCAAAGAAAATGGGTGTTCGCATAGAAGATATGATTGTTGTCGGAGAAAAAAATGCAGTTAGCCGACACGGAACTGAACTTTTAGTGATAAAATAAAATTATAATATATTTTAGGAGAAATATTTATTATGGCACAAGTTATGGCAGGTGATTTGAGAAAAGGCGTTACCTTCTTGATGGACAACAATATTATGTCTATTGTTGATTTTCAACACGTTAAACCAGGAAAGGGAGCGGCTTTTGTTCGCACAAAAATGAAAAACGTGGTTACAGGCGCAGTTTTGGAAAAAACCTTTAACCCAACAGAAAAGTTTGAACTTGCTCACATTGAAACAAAAAATATGGAATATCTTTACAACGATGGCGAGCTCTATTACTTTATGGATGCAAATACCTATGAACAAATTCCTCTTAACAAAGGTCAAGTGGAAGAAGCATTGAACTTTGTAAAAGAAAATATGCAAGTTACAATGAAGTTCTTCCAAGGTTCTCCATTCTCTGTTGAACCTCCAAACTTTGTTGAATTGCAAATTACATTCTGTGAACCAGGTGTAAGAGGCGATACGGCAACTCCAGGTTCTAAGCCTGCTACTTTGGAAACAGGTTACACGTTGCAAGTTCCTTTCTTTGTAAACGAAGGCGATATGATTCGTGTTGACACAAGAACTGGCGATTATATGTCAAGAGTTTAATCTTTGAGTTAATCAAATAAAAAAGCTACCTATATGGTAGCTTTTTTTTGTTAAAGAATTTCATAAAAAATTATTTTTCTATTTTGTTAATATAAAATTTCTAGCCGTAATAGTTGGCTTCTTGTTATCGTTTTTATTGTTGTATATATTATATATATTACATAGATAAGTATTCTAATATAATCAAATAATATGCTTGCGCTTTTTATTGGTGAATGGTTTTTTCAAATATCGTAAATTTCCTGTATTTTTAACCGAAATATTTCATATTGTTTAATATGTTTGAAGAAATATTTCAAGGTAGGCTTTTGCGCATAATATCGCAAAGTATATCCGAAAAAGAAGTTGTTGAAATTAGACTGAGAATAGGCAGAGAACCTGCTGTGTTTTGTTGTCGAGAAAAAATTAAACTTCAATTTGAAGGTGTACCGTACAAAATTTGCGTTCAAGACATAAACAAAGTTTTAGAAGTTTGTTCAAATTTTTCATTATATTCCGTGAATGAAGAAATTGTGCAAGGGTTCATTCCGCAAAAAAACATGAGAGTTGGAATTGCTGGCGTTGGCGTTGTTGAAAACGGCAAGTTGATAACCGTTAAGGATATTATGTATATTGTTTTACGATTTCCGCATCAAATTAAAGACGTTGCAAAAGAGTTAAGGCTTCAAGTTGCGGATAGGGTTTTGAAAAATACTTTAATTATTTCTCCCCCTGGTGCGGGGAAGACGACACTTTTGCGTGAGCTTGCAAGGCACGCAAGTGAAAAGTACAACACGGTTATTATTGATGAACGTTTTGAAATTGCGTGCGCATTTAACGGTGCGCCGACTTTGGATATAGGCGACTCGGAAGTTATAAGCGGAATTAAAAAGACGGTTGCCTATGAGAATGCGGTAAGGTCGCTTAATCCGCAAATTATAGTGACAGATGAATTGTTCAAAAATGAAGAAATTGAAGCTATATGCGATATTGTCAGAAGTGGTGTAAAGGTATTTGCCACTTTACACGGAAAAAACGTGGAGTCTATAAAAAGTAATATTGCGTTCAAGGCATTGTTTGACATATTTGAGTTTGCAGTAACCCTGTCGTCCGAGCCTAAAATTGGAACTATTACCGAGGCAGTAGAACTATGATTGGAACAATAAAATTGATTGCTGGCGGTTTGCTTGCGCTATGTTCCTCATACGTTGGATTTTTGATTAAAAAACATTATGGCGCACGTTTAGAGTTTTTTAAGCAGGCAAAAAAGTTTTCAGAGATTATGAAAGGTGAGGTTTCGTTCAAAAAAACTCCGTTACCCGTTGTGATTGAAAACTTTTCGGTGGCAAATCCATCGAAATTCTCAATTATGCTTAATGAGTTTATGCAATGGAAAAAAGATAATTTGACTTATAAACAAATGTTCTCCAAGCTCGACAACTATCATTTGAGAGAAACGGAGAAAGAGGCACTATTGAGTTTTTTAACAGAACTTGGCAAGTCTTCGCTAAGCGACCAACTCGGAATTGTTGCAAAAGCAGAAACGGAGTTTACCGCCAAACAAAAACAATGCGAGGACGAATATAAGCGTTACGGAAACACTTATTTCAAACTTGCTGTCTTGATTGGAATTGCGATTATTGTAATTCTTGCGTGAGGGAACTATGGGAATAAACATAATTTTGAAAATTGCAGGCATTGGCATATTGACTGCCATTGTTTGCATAATACTTAAAAAAACAGACCGTGACGATATGGCGACGTTTGCGACGTTGGCGGGTTTGATATTGGTTATCCTTTTGGTTGTTGATATGTTTGGCGGATTGATGGAAACCATAAAATCACTTTTGAATTTAAGCTGATGATTTTCAAACTTATTGGCATAGCTTTTATTGGCGTCATTGTAGTATTGCTGTTAAAAACAACAAAGCCCGAGTTTTCGGTTTTTGCTGTTATTGCAACGGGAATAATTATGATTATCGTAATGCTTAACTCTTTGCAAAGTGTAGTTTTGGCGTTTGACGGAATTGTAAAAAAGACTGGCATTGACGACGGAATTTTTACAGCAGTTCTCAAAATTATTGGAATTGGGTACCTTACGGAGTATTCCGCTTCTGTTGCAAACGACGCAGGTTGTCCGTCTATTGCGCAAAAATTGCAACTTGGTGGTAAACTTGTAATTTTTGTTATGAGCATATCTATTGTAACTGCGTTAATTGACGTAATATTGTCGCTGGTGAAAGTTTGATATGCAAAAATTTTTAAGTTTAAGTTTGAAAGGCACACAATTTATTGCTTATGCAAAAAACAAAAAAAAGGCGTTAAAAATTATTTTAACGCTTTTGGTAATTTTAATTTTTTTGTTAACCTTATCATCAATTATGAATTTACAACCGACGGCATTTGCTGTTGAAAACAAAACACAGGAAGAAATTGAAAAACAATTTGACAAAAAATATTCCGATTTACTTAATAAGCTAAACGTCGATACCTTTCAAAAATTTTTGGACTCTTTAACAGAAAAGCAACGCAATGCTTTTGGAATTGATAACATCAAACAAGCTATGAAATCACTGGCAGAAGGTGACAGCAAAAATTTTTTTGACAGTTTAATCAAGTTCGTTACCGATAGTTTGGGCAATTATTTTATAGGTTTTTTGCCTAGCTTTATCACCGTAATTATTTTATGTTTGCTCAAAAATATATTGTCGGGGTTAAGCGGAAACTTCTTGAAGAACGGCACAAATGAAGTTGTCCATATTGTTTGCTTTTCTGCTTTAACCGTTGTTCTTGCAACAGGTATAACTGACATTGTTGGTACGGTCAAAGATACCGTGTCGGGTATGCAAAGTTTTGCGTCAGGTATTTTTCCAGTTTTGCTTACATTAATGTCAATGCTTGGAAGTATAAAATCTGTTGGCGTCTATCAACCGTTTATGGCAGTTTTGTCTGGCTTTGTTTTGAAACTAATTGTATCAATCGTTTTGCCTATATTCATTGCAATTACAGTTTTCAGCGTTGTTGGTCATTTGACAAAATCGGTCAAGTTGGATAGGCTTACAAAACTTCTTAAAAGCGTTGGAACTTGGGCATTGGGTTTGGTGTTCAGCATATTTGTTAGTCTGCTCACCGTTCAAGGTGTTACAGGTGGGGTGGCAGATAAATTGACGTTTAATGCCGCTAAGTTTGCGATGTCGAGTTACGTCCCGATTTTGGGAGGTTATTTGTCTGATGGCTTTGACATTTTTGCCGCATCAACTTTGCTTATTAAAAACACTTTTGGTTACGTCAGCGTAATCGTTTTGATTGGTTGGATAGCTTTGCCAGTCTGCAAGTTGATTGTGTTTATGTTTATGCTCAGATTGACGTCAGCTATTGCTCAACCGCTTGGGGACAGTAGGGTGTCTGATATGATGAACACAATAGCTGACAGTATGTCGTTGCTGATAACGGCGTTGATTGGCGCAGCGTTTATGTTTTTTTTAATTCTGATGCTTTTAATATCTACGGTCGGCATAGGCTTATAGCGATAAATCTTTCATAACGGCTGATTGAAGGGAATATCATTTAACGTGGGCGAATGGATAATATCGGTAGTTGGAGTTATTGCACTTGGGATTTTGCTTGAAATCATTTTACCCGAGGGGCAAACCAATAAATACGTTAAAGGCGCGTTTTCGCTTTTGGTTATTTTTGTCATTGTATCGCCTCTTGTAAAATGGAAAGGCGGGCAGTTTGCGTTTAATATTGACAAGGCGATTTTTGACATTGACAAAGAATTTATAACCGACACAGTTTCGGAAGAAATTAAAAGCCTTGAAAGTGATATGGAAGATTTTTTGGCGGTGAACGGTTATGACGCAGAAGTGAAGTTAAGTCAAGAACTAGACAAGCCTGTTGCAATAAGCAAGGTTCATATAATTGTAAAAATACAGAAGCCAAAAGAAAACGAACTTAACAAACATATTGAAACAATCAAAAAACTGATAAGCAATAAATTTAACGTTGCAGAAAATAAGATTTTTGTTGAAACGCAAATTATAGACGGGGGAGATTATGGAAGTGACTGATGAAAGAAAAAGTGGTCTATCTCACAAACTTAGACAGAATAAAATAGTTAAAAAGCTAAGCAAAATAAAAAATATTCAATTGCTTGCTTTTGTTATCATAATTTCGGTGGGGCTTATCATATATTCAAGTGTAGTAAGTAATAGGAATAAGTCAACTGCAAACGTTAGCAACGGAACTGTATCGACTGTGGTTATGAACGAACAGGAACAAAGGCTTGCAAATATGCTTCAAAGCATAAAAGGCGCAGGAAAAGTCAAAGCAATGATTTCACAAACGGACGGAAAGATTGTTGGCGTTATTGTTGTTGCTGAGGGCGCGGACGATATTACAGTTATGTTACGGCTTATGGACGCCACTCAAATAGCGTTAAATATAGACCAAAAAATTGTGGAAGTTTATAAGATGCAAAAATAAAGTGTTCAAAAGGAGGACCTTATGAAAATAAAAACAAAAACAAAGAAAATTTTGGTGTTAGGCGTTATGGTTGCTTTGCTTGTTACAACTGGTGTTTTGAATTTTGTGTTGAACGACAAAATTACTTCTGTAAATAAAGACGGAAGCTCGACGACAGTCAACAATAACGTAACGGCGACGTTCTTTGAGTCGTGCAGAACAGACCGCACAGCGCAAAGAGAAGCAGACATTATGTTGTTGGATACAATTATAAATTCGGCAAACACATCTCCGCAAGCCAGAATTGAGGCTGAGAATAAAAAACTTTCGTTAATCGAGCAAGGCAAAATTGAAAAGGACGTTGAAACTCTAATCAAAGGGAAAGGATTTCAAGACGCATTGATTGCAATCAATCAAAACGGCATCAAGGTTGTTGTTGATGCAAGCAAGCTCACAGTTGAAGAAGCGAACATAATAAAAGATATTGTTGTTGATTGTGCAAACTGCAAAGCTGGCGATATAAAAATTGTGCCTTATGTATAGAAAATAAAGGATAAAATTTGACAAGTAAAAGGTGGCGTTTGCCATCTTTTTTTGTTGTATAATAAATTATGTTATGGTATAATAACACAAATGGAGGGCGTACTCTATGGAAATTAGTTCAAGAAATACAGCAGTTTTTTCTGACGTCATTGCTTCAATAGCGTCCGAGGCTGCGTCAACGATTGAAGGCATAGCCGTTTTGAGAAACCACGAAAAGAGCAAGATGTTCACTCGTGGCGGTGGTGTTTCAGTATATTTTCTTCCTAACGACAGAGTCTCCATTGATATTTACGTAAACATAGGACACGGTTACAACGTGCCTCCAACGGTTGCGGAAGTTCAAGAGAAAGTTAAATTAGAAGTGGAGGGAGCAACAAAATTTCGTGTGCATTCTGTAAACGTGCAGATTGTAAGCGTAATTTTTCCGCAATAGTAAAATGAGACGTGTAGCTAGAGAATTGGTTTTTAAGTTGGTATTTGAATATACATTTTATGCAGTTTCAAACGAAGGTACTTTGGAATTGATGATGCAAGAAAGTGATTTGGACGAAAGTGACAAAGAGTATATATCTGCGACTTACAATGGAATAATTGAAAAACAAGACGGTTTGAAAGATATGATTTCATCTTGTCTTAATTCATATAAAATTGAAAGATTATATCGCCCCGACTATGTAGTTCTGTTGCTTGCGACTTATGAGCTGATGAAAGCTGAAACACCGTCCGCCGTAATTATTAACGAAGCAGTTAATCTCTCAAAAAAATACGGCACGGAGAAATCTGGAAAATTTGTAAACGGAGTTCTTGCTAACATTTTGAAAAAAATACAAGAATAAAAGCAAAAATAACTAAAAAGTTGCCAAAAAAAGTTAAAAGATTAACCGATTTGGCTTTTTTTTAATGAAAATTAGCTGAAAATCGTGCAAAAAGTGGCTGTTTTGCGTTTGTAAAAGGTCTTGATACGACAAAAAAGGTGGTTAATGTGCCAGAATTGAAAGATAAAACCCTGTTTTCTGAAAAAACTGTATCAGTTAGCGAAGTAAACGCCACAATTAAGGCGTGTATAGATTCGCCTATATTTAAGAGTATTGAAGTTTTTGGAGAAATTAGCGGTTACAAATTTTCAGGTGCGCACGCCTATTTCACTTTGAAAGATAAAAACTCACAACTTCCTTGTGTTTGTTTTAATGCCCGCAAAACCTACGTTCCAAAAGACGGCGAAAGCGTTATAATTTTTGGTTCTTTAGATTATTGGGAAAAGGGCGGACGTTTATCGTTGCAAGCCTCAGAAATTAAACCCGTTGGGCAAGGTTTATTGTTTTTAGAGTTTGAAAGACTTAAAGCAAAACTTACAGATGAAGGTTTGTTTGACCAAAAATATAAAAAGCCTATTCCAACCTATTCAAAAAATATTCTTGTTGTAACTTCTAAAACTGGCGCGGTTATTCGTGACATTGTTACAACCATAAGAAGAAAAAATCCTGTTGTAAATATAACCGTCAAAGACGTAAGAGTTCAAGGTGATGGAGCTGGCAAAGATATTGCTTCTGTTTTAGACCGAGTTGATTTGCTAGGTTATGACGTCATAATTCTTGCAAGAGGGGGAGGTTCGCTTGAAGACCTTGCACCTTTTTATGATGAAAGTTTGGTAAGGGCTATTTTTAAGATGAAAACGCCTATTGTTTCTGCAATCGGACACGAAACAGATTTTTCACTTGCTGACTTTGTTGCGGATATGCGTGCGCCGACCCCCACAGCTGCTGGCGAATTGGTTGCGTTTGATTATTACGGAATGGTGGAGCAAATTCAAAATTTTACCACTTATCTTAAAAAGAACGTCTTACGACACTTTGAAAAGTGCGCTATGAAAGTGAATCTATCAACTTCAAAGTTAAGCCACGCAATAAACGTCTCATACGCTCAACGTGCAAGACGGGTTGAAAACGCTTTGACAAACATTAAAAATCAAATTACCAAAAAGACGGATTTTTCAGAATATAAGCTGAACAACGCTATCGAGTCGTTGAACAATCTTAATCCGACAAGAGTGTTAAAAAGAGGGTATTTCAAAATTCAATCTGGAACTTCGCCTATAACAAAAGTTAGCCTTTTGAAAGTTGGTGAAGTTGTAAACGCCGTTGGTGGTGACGGAAATTTTGATGCACAAATTATCAAAGTAAATTTGGATAAGGAGACAAAAAATGAAAAATGAAAACGTAAGTTTTGACCAAGCCATTGTCGAACTTGAGAGCATAGTCAAAAAATTGGAAGGGGAAGTTGCTCTTGATGAAAGCGTCAAACTTTTTGAAAAAGGTATTTCTCTTGCTAAGATTTGTATGGACGACCTTAAAGCAGAAAAAGGTAAGTTGTCAATTTTGATGGACGACTTGAACAATTTAACTGAGGAATTCAAAATAGAAAAATAATGACAAAAGAACAATTTTTACAAAAGTTTGAAGAATATGTAACAGATGTGTTGTCTGTCGAGAAATACCCAAGCGAGTTTGGCGACGGTTTGCGCTATGCTGTTTTGGACGGCGGAAAAAGAGTAAGACCGCTTGGCGTGTTTTACGGAGCAGAAGCTGTTGTTGGAGAAAATTTTAGCGAGCATCTTCTTGAACAAGTTTTGGGGTTGGCTTGCGCTGTTGAACTTATCCACAGTTATTCTTTGGTTCACGACGATTTGCCTGCTATGGACAACGATGATTACAGACGAGGAAAGTTGTCAACTCACAAAAAATTTGGTGAGGCAAACGGAATTCTTATTGGTGATATGTTGCTTTCAATTTCCGCTTTATTGCTCACAAAAAATTATACACGGTACGGCGAAAATTTTTGCGGTGCATCACAAGCAATTATGCAAGCCGCAAATGAAATGGTTTTAGGTCAAGTTTTAGACCTCAACGGAATGAAAACCGAATACGAGTTTTTGAATATGTATCGATTGAAAACTGGCGCAATGTTGAAATGTTCATTTATGGCTGGAGCTATTGTTGCAGGTGCTGACAGCAAAAATCTTGTGAGCATCAGCGAATATGCAGAGCATCTAGGTTTAGCGTTCCAAATTGCAGACGACTTGTTGGACGAGGGGGAAACAAACTCGCTTGTCGGCGTAATTGGTGCAAAGCGTAGCAAGGAACTTTTAAGTTCAGAGACTGAAAATGCCATTAAAAGCGCAAAAAAAATAAAGTTTTGCAAAAATCTTGTTGCGCTTGCCGAACTTTTGGAAACACGCAAGCATTAAAAGCATAAAATGAATAATATATGACAAAATTTTTGTAAAAAAGTGGTTGCAAAAAATAAAGTAGTTTGTTATAGTTATAAGGCAATCGATTTTGCGGGAGTGACTCAGTGGTAGAGTGTCACCTTGCCAAGGTGAAAGTCGCGGGTCCGAATCCCGTCTCCCGCTCCAACGATTATGGCACCATAGCCAAGCGGTAAGGCAAAGGTCTGCAAAACCTTGATTCTCCGGTTCAAATCTGGATGGTGCCTCCAAAAAGGTGGTACGAAAGTGCCACCTTATTACTTGAAACTATTATGTACAGCGGCAAGTAATCCGTGTGTTCATAAAGAGCGATAAAAATAGGGCAAGCGTTTTCAAATTTTTGCAAGCAAAAATGGACAAAGTTTGATGGTTGTTTATGCAAAAGTGAATACGCAAGGTAAAAGTAAAACTAAACAATCCCAATGCCGGGATGGCGGAATTGGCAGACGCAAGGGACTTAAAATCCCTCGAAGGAAACTTCATATCGGTTCAAGCCCGATTCTCGGCACCACGAAACCCTAACGAAAGTTAGGGTTTTTGTTTTTTCTTTTAGTGTAGTTTTTTTTAGAGTAAGTGTTGATAGTTCTGTTTTTTTGAGGGTTATTGCTTGCAATAAAAGAAGTCTTTTTTATGATTATGGTTTACAACATAAACGGCTTATAGTTGATTTTCAAAATTTATGTTGCGGTGCAACTTAAACAATGTTATAATTTATAAACGAGTATATCAATGCGCATATACACGTGTATGTGCGCGACTTAACATCGCAGACGAGGAAGTAATGAGCACCACATTGTACGCAAAACGAACGGAATATAAACCGATAGATTTTTTCTATCGCGGTGTTGCCGAGTTAAAAACTAAAAAAATCAAATATGTTGATGTTTATCAAATCTTAAACGACAGATTTTTGGGAAGAATGAGTGCGTGTAATTATTTCTTTATTGCTGAAAACTCTGTAAGAATTAACGAACTGAATGTTATCGGTCTTGATGAAATAAAAAATTACCATTTGGTAATGCGTGAAAATTTCTATATCCCTGAAAAAATTACTTATTTTTTTAACACTACAACTAGGTTCATTGACAATCAACGTGATTATGACATTTTGCTTCAAACTTTGTCCGAAAACAAATACAGTAAGCAGGACTTAGTTTTGACTTTTAATGCGAACACGGTTTCGGAACTTGACAAAGACTCTCGTTTGCGTTTGCAAAATTTGAGAAGAAAAGGTTTTAAGATTTGCATAAACGGTTTTGGAGAGTTTTATAACTCACTTGATTTGTTTGCAGATTTCAAGTTTGATTTTATTAGACTTGAAGCATCTTATTTTGATGCTACAGAAAGCAAGAAAAAAGTTTTGAAGATGATTGTCCGCCATTGCAGCGCAGAAAAAATTATTTTAATTATGGAAGGCGTTGATACACCTTCGCAAATGACAAGGTTCAAGAAGGAAGGAATTAAGCTGGCAACTGGCAGAGCTATATCGCCCCTTAGCAGATACGTAACCAACGAGTTTTTGAATTTAGCAGAATTGACTGACGAACAAAAACAAAAGTATAACCTCAAACTTCAAAAGGAACTTGAAGAAAATGCAAAGGCTGACGAACTTGAACTTATCGAATTGGAGCGTATTTCTGTTGAGAAGATAAAAGCTGAGACGAGAAGTGGCAAAATTATGCCGTCTGCTCCAAGACCAGAGCTTATCAAATCGCCGTATCAAATTAGGCTTGAAAACCAAAAGCAAGCAGCGAAACGCGCGGCAGGGGTTCAAGTTGAAAAAGAGACTTCTGAGAGTTTTGGCAATGTGAACAAGACACGTTCGAGTGTTGGCGGTTTTGCAGGTGAAACCGTATATGACGCTACCACTCACAAATATGTTAAAACTCCGCTTGCAACTTTGATAATCAATGAAGATGATGAAGAAACGGAAGTTGTTGAACAAAAAATTAAACCAATAATTTTCCCGAATGTAAAGCCAGAAAACACAGCTGATGAAAAAGACGCGGACATTAGAGGGGAAAAATCTGACGTTCAATCAAAACTTGAACAGATTGAAGAAAACGCAGAATTACAACTTTCTGAAAACGATAATTTTGATTTTGAAGAAGCGAGCATAAATTTACAAAACAAGAGTGCCAACCATTCAAGTGAAAAAGATACTACCATTAAAAAAATTGGTGGCGAAGAAGTTTTTGTTGAAACCGATGAAAGCGGAGAACAAAGAAATTCTGCAAAAGCAGAAGAAGAAAATTTTGCAGACTTTCAAGTTTTGCAAGATGATGAAGAAAATCTTGCAGACATAAAAGAAGATGAGTCGAGCATAGAAGATAGAGAAGACGATGAACAAGATAACCTTTCAATTTTTGAAAACAATTTAGACCAAGGCGAAGAAATAGCAGACGAACTGTCTGCAATGCTAAAAGCGGAAAGCCTTAAAAAGACTTTAGCTCAAAAAGAACTTGAAGAACAACGTCTTGCAAAAGTTAGACAAAAGGAATTGCAGTTGCAAGAAAAACAAGAAAAGGCTTGGGCGCGTGAACAAGAAGAAATCAAAAAACTTCAAGAGAAATCTAAAAAAGCGAAGAAAGTTGTTGCTGACTTTGACAAGGAACAAAAGTTGCTTAAAGAATATAAGTCAAGCAATTTGTTCAGTCAAGTAGGCGTGTTTGGACAACCTGATGGATTTGGCGTAAAACTACATATCAAGAACGCAAACAATGAAGGTGAAACTTTAAGCGGTCAATACGATGATAAAGGTCGTTGGGTTGATGAAGAAGGCTTGGTGTATAACGGATATTTTGATGAAGACGGCAAATGGAAAGATTATGAGGAGTTTGACGCAAAGACTGAAGGACATTACGATGAAGAAGGTCGTTGGGTTGACGGCGACGGAAAAGTTTACAACGGATATTTTGATGAAAATAACAGGTGGATTGATTATTCATTCACAAACGACAAAGGCGAAGAAGTTGACAATGGTTACTTTGACAGCAAAATAAGCAAGTGGATACCGTTTGGATATTTCGACGAAAACGGAAAATACATTGAATTTTGATAAACTATGAGCAAAAAAGATAAAGAAAAATTGCCTGTTGAAGACAGCAAAACAGAAGAGGTTGCCTCAAACGAAGTCGCAGACGAAAAACAATCTGCGGACGACGTAGAGTTGCCAAAAACCCAAAAGTTGTCCAAAGCGGAAAAGAAGTCGCTTAAAAGCAAAGCTGGAGAGAAACATAAATCTCAAAAAGAGTGGGAAGACTCGATTGTTTCAAACAAGCGTGTTAAGCGAGAAGAAAATCGTCATAAAATTAAAGTGGCGATGATTTGCATTTTGATTTTTGCTTTGATAACAACGTCAACAGTTTATCTTATGCTTTTGTTTGTTGAAGAAAACAGCATTCGCATTACGGCATCAAACGGACAAAGTTATTCAATGGCGCTTTCTATGGACAGAGAAAACTGGTCGCCATATTTATCCGCTCCAGGTCCAAAAAATATGTGGAACGTCAGCTATAATACTGACTATGACACAGAACGTGTGCCAAACGTTGAAGACGCAAGAGGAATGGTTACAAGTCTTGCCCCCATATTGGGCGTAATCAAAAACGACAATTTTATCAACTTTTCATTTGTGCTTAAAAACACGACGTCTGGAACAGGCATAATGCCAGTAATTATGGAAATGTCGATGAAGGCAAACGACTCGGGTCTTGAAAAGGCTATGCGAGTTATGTGGTCGGAACGATTTGACAGAACTGGTGTTGTCAACTCTTTTGTTTATGCGGTTGCAAGTGATAACACTCGATTGGCAGGGCTTACAGTAAACGCAGGCAAAACCGAGAACTTTGTAGAAATGATTGCATATCCAATAGGCAGTGGTGGAACAAATGGTGGCGACAACCCAACAGATAAATACTACAACCCCGCAAACTATGAAAAAGATACAACAATTTCCGACGATGTAAAGCACCAAAAAGGATTTTTGGCAACAACTCCGTTTTATTCTAACAATCAAGTTTTTTTGCGAAATGCAACAATGCAACCAGGTGAAATGCTGATTGTAAACGTCGTAATTTGGATTGAAGGCAGCGACTATGATTGCACCGATGACAAATTGAAGGGAAGTTTGAGTTTGTCAATCAACTTCAAGAGCGCAGAATAAAAAAAATAAACAATAAAAATAACATAAAAAAAGCTCAAAGATTTGGGCTTTTATTTTTTTTTGGAAAGACTGATAAATTGACGTAGTTTTTTAAGTTTTTCACAAAAAAATATGCGCTGTTCGCTCGCGCGGTCTCACACGCGTCCTCGCACGCGATATATTACATTAACAATTTTTGGGAAATATAAAAAATATTAAGACTTTACATATAATAAGTTTACAATTTGCGCACATACGATATTTTTTATAAAAAGTATATTTAGAGTATAATGAACCAAAAAAACGGCTATTTTGAATAGTAAAACTATATAATTATTCAAAAAAATGTATATTGTTAATCAATGAAATACAACAAAAATCAAAAATCATCTTGATAAAAGGCAGATTTTAGCATAAAATGTCGAATTTTGAAAAAATGATTATTGACATATTTGCATAAACGCTGTATTATTTACATAAGAAATTGGCGTGTTGTTGGCATTTTTCTCATTTGCTTGTCAATTCGCTAAAATTTATAAAATTTGCTTAATTGCAAAAGGAGAAAAACTATGAAGAAAAAAGGTTTGATTGTTTCGAGTATAGTTATGGTTGTAGTGCTGATTGCTTCATTGACCACCGCAACGTTCGCATGGTTTAGTGCATCATCTAGTGCTAAAATCGAAAACTTGCAAATCAACACAGTTACTGCAGCTGGTTTGCAAATCGGTACATACAACTATACTGGCGGAGCAGGTAACTATTATAGTGGCGCTGTTTCACTTAACGACGCACACAAATGGACTGGTGATGTTCAAACAGTTGGTAATATTGTGTCATTTGACCAAAATGCACCTGGTTTGAAAGAAGGTTTCTATGGCGCATCTGGTAATGGACTTACAATGTTTGCCGCAGCTGTTCAAGCTGACGTAATTCCTGCTGACGCAGCTGTTGGAGGAACAACCCCCGTAACTACTGGTGATAGAATTTACGGACAAAAGGGTACAGCTGCAAAAGAACTTGTTACTGGTGTAGCTTCATTGACAGACACAGCAGGTGAATGGATTGGAGCTGCTGGAGGAAATATTTCTGTTGAAAATATTACTGCTCTTAAACAAACTGACAAATATGACAATATCTATGTTTCAAACTCTACAACAGCTAAAGAAAATGCAGCTGGTGCAGTTGACGCAACTGGTAAGCCCGTAAAATTGCTAACAGCAACTGAAAACGTATCATATTTTGCAGTTGACCTTGCTGTTAAACTTACAGCAGAACAAACTGCTGACAATGCAGCTCTTATTTTGAAACAATTTGATATTACTGGAACTCAATATATGGCAGCTGCTTCACGTGTCGCATTGTTTGCCTACAAAGCTAACGGCGCAACAAATGCTGGTGAGGGTGTTGGTGCAGATACTCCTGGTACAAACTATATTGATACAGCTTTAACAAAAGATAACGCAGTGTTTGTTGTAGAACCTTATGCAAGCACTCACTACTCTGGTGGTTGGACGTCAGCAAATGACATTCAAGCAGCTGGAAGAGATAAAACAGAATATTTGACAGCTTATGGTGCTGGTGATGCGACTGCTGGTTATGCATACCCAACAACAGCAAGTAGAAGCACGTTGAATACTGAATACGGTACAAAATTTTATCAAAACAAGTCTACTTTGACAGGTACACCTGCAAAAATTCAAATTGGAGATATTGAAGCTGGCGCAACAGGCGCAGCTAAAGCAGCTGGCGGAAAAATCAAAGTTGGTTCTTTCACAGCAGGTCAACAAGTTGTATTTTTGAGATTGGTTGTTTGGTTTGAAGGCGAAGATAAAGAATGTACTTCATCTTTTGCTAACAACACAGGTATCAGAATTGATATTGAATTTGGTTCTGCTGCAATAGCATAATCGAAATATCTAAAAAAATAAGGAAGGCAAATTGCCTTCCTTTTTTTTATGCTTAAAAAAGTTATTGCGAAAATTTTTATGTCAAAAATACTATATAAAAAAGTCTGTATTTTCGTAATGATTTTTTTATCAAAACTAAAAAATTGAGAAATAAAAGTGATAATTTTAATTTTTGCGTATATTTTTGTAAAAATTATGCTTGATTTGGGCTGTTTGACAAGTTTTGCCTATTGACTGATAATCTATAATAAGTTAAAATATATAGCGTGGACTAAGTTCATCTTAGCCACAAGACAGCAAGTCATCAAAGCAAAGCGCAGGTTTGCGTGATAGGGCAATAAGCATAGCTTTGTGACGTCTATAGCAGCTGCCAACCGTTTCGCCGTTGATTATGTCAATGGTATGGCAATAAGCCGTAAATGGAAAGGTAAATTTTGCAAAAGGAGATTGTTATGACACAATCAAAAGGTTTCAAATTGTTTCAAAAGAAAGAAGAAAAACCTATGACAAAAAATCAAAAAATTGTTAAAACTGTTTTCGATTGGTTTTTCAACTGTATTTGTCTTGCTCTTGTTATTTTTGCGCTGTTGCTTGCAATAGCTTCAATTGGAAGAACGTCAGATAAATCACAATTAGGCATTTCACACTTAGGTAATTTGACTTATGCGCCTGTTGCATCAGACTCAATGGCACCTACTTTTAAGAAAGGCGATTTGGTGGTTGGCAAATTATTTAAGGGTGATGAGAGTATATTAAAAGAAGGCTTGGTCATAACTTTTAGAACAGTAGCAGGTGGTGGAGTGCAAATTTTGAACACCCACAGAATTTTTAACATTATTTATACAGACTCAACAAATACAAAAATAAATTATATCCGCACCAAAGGTGATGCCTATACAGATGCTGATGCTTCACTAGTTTTTGTCAAAGACATTGTTTCAACTTGGGGAACATCAACAAGCAATGGTATGTTGTATAAGGGGCTTGGCTCACCTGTAATTTGGGTGCAAGAAAGCTCAACAAACTTTTTCTTGGGCGTTGTTTTGCCAATAATCATTTTATTTGCAATTTACGCATTTATCTTCATCAGAGTTCTTATTATTGCAGCGATAGACAAACGCAAGTCAATGCCTGTTACTGCTGACAGTTTGTCTGAAGAAGACAAAAAGCGTCTTGCAGAAGAATATCTTGCAAGTTTGAAAACTCAAATGTTACAATCGGACGAAAATTCCGCACAAAACGCTAACGCTGATGATACCACTTTAAGCGATAATTCTACAACCGATAATAGTTCAGCCGAAACAAACGAAAAAGAAAATAAGTAAGAAATTGCTTGATTTTTTGGTAGGTGAACTATGAATATGACATTGGTTTTTGAATTCTTAAAAGCCTTTTTAGGTGCGTTTTACCACGAAGGGTTAGGCAGCATTTTTCTTGGCTTTATACATATCTTTTATAACGACGGTTATAGTGAGGCATTCAACAAATACACCGCGCTCTTTGGAGCGGGCGAGTGGGCGATTGCAATAATCTTTATCATTTTGATTGTTGCGGCAATTGTTGCTGTGCTTGTGCTTTTGATTTTAGGGTTACGCAAACTTTCTCGATTAAACAGAAACGCTGTGCTTCCACAAGACCTTGTGGAAGAATGTGCCAATCTAAAAAAACAAATTATTAAAATGAGCGCAGAAAAAGATAGAATTTTGGGTATGCGCGTAAGTGATATTGGCACTTATAACGGCGAAGAAAATCCTGAGGGCGAGGGCGATGAGGGCAAAATCAAAGAAGGTGAGTCACGTTTTTACAAACTTACTGAAATTGATTTGCTTTATGAAAACTACGTTCCTCCTGTTTTTGACGACGAAATCACTTTGGAAGAATTTTGCGACCGCTTCCGTAACTTTGCTTGTTCGCGTATGCGACTTTACTACATTCCAAAAATTATTCGACTGTTTGTGGCTGGTATGTCAACTTCACGTTTGCTGATTTTGCAGGGTATTTCTGGTACTGGTAAAACGTCTTTGCCTCACGCTTTGGGCATATTTTTGAATAACCCTGCGACCATTGCTTCAGTTCAACCGTCTTGGCGTGACCGTACAGAACTTTTTGGATATTTCAACGAATTTACTAAGCGTTTTAACGAAACTGAAGTTTTGAAAAAAATGTATGAGGCAACGTGGAATAAAAATATTTATTTGACCGTTCTCGACGAAATGAACATCGCTCGTGTTGAGTATTATTTCGCTGAAATGTTGTCAATTTTGGAAATGCCATCACGTGATGAGTGGATTGTTGACTTGGTTCCTTCTGGTTGGCCTAATGACCCAAAACATATTGTTAAGGGACGTTTCAACTTGCCTGTTAATATGTGGTTTATCGGAACGGCTAACAACGACGACTCAACGTTTGCCATTTCAGATAAGGTTTATGACCGTGCTATGCCTATTAACATCAACTCTAAAGGTATTCCATTTGACGCGCCGTATGCCGACCCGATTTTTATCAGTTATGAACACTTGGAAGGCGAATTCAAAAAATCACAACAGAACTTTATGGTTTCGCAAGATAACTTGGACAAAATCGGTCGTTTGGACGACTACGTTATTGAACACTTCCGTTTGGCATTTGGAAACCGTATCGTTAAGCAGCTCAAAGAGTTTGTTCCGTCTTATGTCGGTTGCGGTGGCACAGAGTTGGACGGATTGGACTATGTTTTATGTAACAAGATTTTCCGTAAGTTTGAGTCTTTGAACCTTAGCTATATCCGTGATGAAATTGACGGTTTGGTTTTGTTTTTGAGCGAACTTTTTGGTGAAGAAAATATGATGGATAGCAAGGAATATATCAACCGTTTGAAAAAATTGTTTTAGGCAAGTCCTTTTTGTTTTGCAACTATTTTCAAATCGGGTTATTCTGTCTTTCAGCTTTTGAAATATGGCTGAAAGAATATAATAAGGAAGACATCAAGAGATTTTTGCAAGTGCGCGCTTTATGCGCGCAAGCGCAATATTGTGAAGAATTATGGCAGAAGTAACAAAAGACATTTATCTTCAATATGCTCAAAAAATTGTCAGCGTTTTGAACAATGATGATTTTTATAGCAAATTCAAAAAACGAGTTGACAGCGGCGTGTCTAGTTTTAAGCTTGCAAAAAAACGTTTAATTCAAGATATATCCATCGACTGGATTGAAACCATTGAAGACTGTTTGCCTAACTTGGATAATATCGTGCGTAACCCAAGAAAATTTATTGTTCAAGAAGAAGATATTGTTGATATTTCGCTTGCAAGAAGCATTTCAACCGAATCTGTTAAACACCTGGCGCAACATACAAATATGATTTCAAAGGTTGACGCTGACGGTACTGTTACACCAAACAGAATTTTGAATATCACAAAAGAGGAAAGTTTCGAGATTTACGAAAACCGTTTTATTTATACCTTATTGCTTAAACTCAAAGACTTTGTTACGTCACGTTACGACAAAATTAAAAAGGCGTCTGCTACTCAAGATGTTTTGGAACTTGACATTGAGTCACGCTTTAATTTGCCATCAAAAAAAATTACGTATAGGACAGAATATTTTGCCCAACTTAGCTTTGACGAGGTTATGCAACTTGACCCCGACACTTTAACAAAAATCGAGCGTATTGCAAAAATTGACCGAATTATTACGGACTTTTTGTCTTCTGGCTTTGCAAAACAAATGCGTAACTCTGCACCTGTTCGTCCGCCTATTTCGCGTACCAATGTCATTTTGAAAGAGCCAAACTTCAAAAAAGCTTTGACGCTTTGGCAGTTTGTGGAAACCTATCAACAGACGGGTGGATTTTCTGCATCTGACGAAGTCGAAAATTATCCGCTTGATAGTGATGCAAACGATAATCTTAACCGTATGGTTACCCTGAATACAATGCTTTTTGAAAGTATGTATGAGGAACACGAAAAAGATATGGAAATGGAGGATGCCGAATTTGCCGATTTTATAAACGTAGGCAAAATGGACTTCCTTGCCGACCAATTAAACAAAGAAGAATACGGACAAAAATTAGACAAAGAATTTGAAAAAGAGCAAGAAGAAAAAGAAGAATTGGAGTCTACTCAATCTGAAACGCCAGACGAAGCCGATTTGAAGTCAACGGAAGACCAAAATCAGCAAGAAGATAATCAAGAACCTGAGACTCCTGGTGAACAAGAGGCAAACGAAACTCCCGTTGAACTTCCACCAGAAAAAGAGCCTGAACCCACGCCAGATGAAGAAATTGAAGTTGAAAAACCTCCGAAGGAATTTGATGATTCAGAACCCGACGCGCAAGATTTTGACAACTTTTTATTTGACGTTAGAAAAATTTATAAACTTCCAAAAGAAGACAAAATACGTCAATCTGAGGTTATAAAAGCAAAAGACGCCATTGACCGCTGTTTGGTTTCATACAGAAAAATTAAGCAAGAAATTTTGGATATGCGTGAGCTTGAATTTAGGCGCAGAATTAAGAGGGAAGAGGCAGAAAGACGCGCTGAAGAATTTAGAAAACAACGTGATATTATCCAAATGGAATATAAGCAAGGCGACTCATTCTATTTTGGCATCGACCCGTTTAAGCAACAAGAAAAGAAAATGATTTTGCATATTGAGGACGAAAAAATTAAGGATAAAACTTTGATTGCCAAAAAAGAGCGTCTAAGCCTTGAGGATAAAGATTTAGACGGCATAAAGAATAGTATAGAAAAAATGGAAAAAGCCGCAAAGGATAACAGCGTTGCGGCAAGAAGTAAGAACGATACAAAACTTAAAAATGGCACTAAGGCTGTTGACAAAAAAGCTAAAACTGAAAAAAATGATGAGGTTGCATCAGATATTACAAGCAAGAAAAATGGTGGCATAAGAAAATCTAATATTGACTTAAATAACCCGTTTGGTTCATTAGGTAGCGACGTTTTTGGCGCAATAAATTCATTCGGTTTAGACAAGCCAACAAAAGGTGCAAAAGCAAATGAAACCGAGAAAAAAATAGAAAAAGCCAATGACAAATTAGATAAATTAAATGTAAAAGCTGAAAAATCTAATAGAGATGACGACGCAAAAAAATCTAAAAAAAGTGAAACCTTGAATAATGTCGAAAAAAAGAAAAAACAGCAATCTAACCGAATAAATTATGATGAAAAACAGTCATCTATAAGTAAACAAAAAACTGATGAAATCACGATTGACATTAAATCTAAAAAAGTTGATAAAGTAAAAAGTGAAAAAACAACAACAGCTAAAAAAACAAACAACTCAAAACCACAAAAAGAAAAAGTAAAAACTGAAACTGA
>CAZQGE010000004.1:0-33185 GCA_964592815.1 uncultured Bacteroidaceae bacterium
TTTCTATGTAGATAACACCTTTTATAGATTGTTGTGCCGTCCAAAACAACTCTTGATATACAGCAGTAGCCAATTCTGTTTTATCTTTGAAATACTTGTAAACAGTCTTTTTTGAAATGCTTAATTCTTTAGCTAAATCATCAACCGTAAACCTAAGTCCGTCAACACCTAACAATTCAATAGATTTTCTAATTATTGCATCTCTCATAATATCCTCGGAAACTATTTTTAATATTTTCGTTTCCATTCTAAACACTTGCGTTTTATTTGTCAATAAAAATGATAAACTATTTTTGTAATTAAAATAAAATAAGAAAGCATAAAAAAAGGAACAGAAAATTTCTGTTCCTTTTTTATAATTTTAAGTTGTCTATTTTGTTGCTTTCCAAAGTCCGTGTAAGTTGCAGTAAGCAAATACTGTTTCGACCTCATCGCCTTCACAAAGTGAGAAACATACTTGCGGTTTTCCGTTTACAACAAGCGCTTTGCGTTGATTTCCTAACTTTGTTTGCAATGCAACCCATTCAATGTGGTGTTCTGGCAACATAGGATGCTCTGCGCTTCCGACGTTTACAACAACTTTGTTACCTTCTTGCTTGAAAACTGGAACGTGTTTTTCCAACGATGCGTCAATTGCGCCAGCTTTCAACTCTGACATTGGCTCTCCGCAACATATTACAGGCACTCCACTATCCTTAACTTTTGCAATTATGTTGCCGCAATGTTTACATACATAAAATTTTAATTCCATAATAATTCTCCTACAAGTATATTTTTGAGATATAAGTAGAATATACACATAAATGAAAATAAATTCCGTGACTAAGTCACCGACTTATTGAAAAATAATTTTGTATATTGATATTACAAAAAGGAGGACAAAACAATGTCAGTTGTAACAATAAACAAAAATAATTTTGAGCAAGAAATATTAAAATCAAACGTCCCCGTCCTTGTTGACTTTTGGGCAAGTTGGTGTGGCCCTTGCAGAATGCTTTCACCCACAGTTGAAGAAATCGCAAAAGAAAACCCGAACATCAAAGTTTGCAAAATTAACGTGGACGACGAAGGAGAATTGGCGCAAACGTTCCAAATTATGAGTATTCCAACGTTGATTGTTTTCAAAGACGGAAAGCCCGTAAAAAAATCGGTTGGCGTAATTCCAAAAAGTTCTATTTTAGCAATGCTATAAAAAAAGCCCCTAGGGGCTTTTTTTAATTGCTCTTTTTAGTTGTTTTTTACTTAATTATTCGGTATTTATTTTTTGGTGTTTTGCTTTTAGATTATTTTGCCAAATTTACAAGCCGTTTTTTATCTAGCACTTGAATTTCATTCCGCGATATCGCAACAATGCCCTCTCCTGCAAAATATTTCAACATTCTTGACACAACTTCTCTTGCGCTTCCTATGTATTTAGCAATTTCTTCGTGTGTAAGTTTTATACTTTGTCCATCATTTGCCACATATTCATCATACAAAAAAACTGCCAAACGCTTGTGCATACTCATAAATAAAATCTGTTGCATTGCCCACATAGCTTCCGAAAACTTTTCGGCAATCATTGTAAGCATAAAGTTTTCAACGTAAACGTTTTTTTCGCTTAGTTCTTTCATTATTGACGAACTAACAACGTAAACTCTTGAGTCGGCAGACGCCTGAATAAAAACGTCAAAATTTATTGCCTTTATCATACAAGACGCGCTCAATGCGCACACGTCACCTGCTCGCAATCGATAAAGTGTGACTTCTTTGCCTTCTTCCGAAAGCATATATGCTCTAAGTTCACCCTCTAAAATGAAAATTACACCTGGGCATTGGTCTCCCGCGCTATAAACCATCTCACCTTTTTTGTAGCTTGACAAAACCGTGCTTGCCACAAGCACTTTTTGTTGCTCAGCCGACAATTTTGAGTAAAACAATAAATTTTCTACAAATTTTTCTATTGAGTTGTCCATATTAGTTATGGTTGTGGTTGCAGCCATTTGGGCCGTGGCAAGTTGCGCCTTCACCTTGGTGATGCTGTTCGTGATGAGAGCATCTTACGTTTGGGTTGTAGTCTAATTTGTTGCAAACAAAATCATTTACCGCTTTGTCACACGCGCCAGATACGCCGCCAAACACTTTAATTCCGTTTTCTTTCAACGCATTTATTGCACCCGCACCAATTCCGCCACATATCAATGCGTCAATGCCATTCTCTTTCAGTAACACCGCAAGCGCGCTGTGTCCGCCGTCCGTCGCGTTGATAATTTGCGTACGTTTTACGCTTTCATCATCCGTCTCATAAATCTTGAAAGATTGAGTGTGTCCAAAATGTTGAAATATGTTTTCATTTTCATAAGTTACTGCTATCTTCATCATTATTCTCCTTAAAACAGTTATCTCTTTTTTTACAATGTTTTTGGCATCCGTTTCCACAAGCGTGCTCATAATTCGGGCAAAGCGAAATTTCGCCACCTTCAATAATTAGCCTTTTACCGTTGACGATTGCATTGGCTATCTTCTTTCTTGCTTCACCGTAAATTTTCTGTATAGTTGTCCTTGCAACTTGCATCTGAATGCAACATTCTTCTTGCGTGCAATCTTCCAAATCAATCAGGCGTACCACTTCATATTCATCTACGGTCATAAATACTCTCCCGTTTTCAAGTTTTGAAGGCGCAAACATTTGATTTGACGGCAATTTACAAACAAATCTGCATTTATAAGGTCTAGGCATATAATCTCCTTTATTGTCATATGTCATTTTAGCATTATAAATAGCATATGTCAATAACCCTATTTCACGCATTCTTTTGATTTTTTAGCAACAGAAACAACAAAAAAAGGGCTGACAATCAGCCCTTTTATATCGTATGTAATTAAAGCGCTTCTACTTTTTCATTTATCCGCATTATTTTACGGTTATGCTCCACTCCAAAACTTTTTTATTGTTGGGTTGAAGTTTGAACATATCTCGCTTTGTTGTCAATTCATCAATCACTCCATCGTTGGCAGGGACGCTTGTCCAAGGCTCGATACAAACGTATGGAGCTTCTTTTTTTGGTGCGTGCCAAATTCCGACGTATTTCATATCCTCTGGAAATTCAACTGTTACGGACTTTTTTGATTTTGAAGACTTAATGCTTATGCTATGTGCAATATCTTTAAGCAGAATTGCGTCACGGTCAAACAAGTCGTGCTTTAGAGCAAGGCTTTTTGAACACCTAAGTTTGAAATCGTCCTCACGTGCTGTTACGTAACAAGTGTCCGACATATAAATTGCCTTAGGTTGACAAGCAGGCGCAAACTCCAAACGATAATCTTCAAATTGACCTTCGCCAAGCGGAACGTTGAAACCAGGGTGACCGCCTAATGCAAAATACATCTCTTTTGTATCTTTATTTTCTACGGTAACTGTCATAGCTATCTTGCCACCGTCCAACGCATAACAAATTGTATAAACAAATGCAAACGGATACATAGCCAACGTTTTTTCATTGTCACAGATTGAAAATTCTATGGACTTGCTGTCTATTGGCTTTGCAGTAAGTTGACTTTTTCTTACAAAACCGTGCAAATTCATTTCGTACGTTTTGCCAGCATACGTATATTTACCTTCTGTCAATCTGCCGCAAATAGGGAAAAGGTTATACGCACGTCCGCCCCAAAATTCAGGGTTACCTTGCCACAAATATTCTGTGCCGTCTGCCTTAGATTTGATGGACATCAACTCTGCGCCCATTTCTGATATTTCAACTTTGATAACTTCGTTTTCAATGATATGGTTCATAATTTTCCTCCACCTTTATTATAACGCAAAATAAAAATTGTTCAAGAGTAAATTATTTTTGATTTTGTCATAAACGAATACATTGCCTTTTAACTTATAAAATGTATGAAATTACACCGCCAGCAAACCCGAAATCTTTTGCGCCTATTCCAATTCCACGCTTGACGTATTCGTCTATGTATATCGTTTCAAACGACTTAGCATAAACTTTTGCCAACGCTGCGCCTGTCGGTGTGCAAAGTTCCCCTTTCATATTGTCGGCTGAGAATGTTGGAATATCTTTCAAAATCATTTTTGTTGCTGGCGCAGGCACAGGTATAACTCCGTGCGAGCATTGAACGTTCCCAAAACCGACGTTTATTTCAGAAAACACAATTTCATCAACTTTTAAGACGTCCATAATTTGACAAACACACAGTATTGTATATACGGAAGCAGGTCTTCCTACCTCGTGGAAATGTACGTCTTTTCTGGTTGCATTATGCGCTTTGCATTCCGCATCTAACAAAACATCGTAAACCTTAAGCGCATCGTTTTTTACTTTTTTAGAGAACCCTGTTTGCTCAATAACCTCAATTACGTCGCTCAGCGAATATCCGTGATGCAAAATATCTTTATGACAATTTTCTACATAATCAACAGAAAACAGCCAACCTTCATTTTGGTATGATTTTGCATTATTGACACTTAATCTTATCGTTTTTGGTATATAATCTTGGCATTGTGACAATATCTTATCTTTTTCCGTCAGTTGTAGCAACGATGCAAAAAGCATATCACTTGAAAGACCTCTCTTACAATCAACGTATAATCTCTCCATTTTATTCCCCAATTTTGTTAATCATACTTGCAAGATAACCTGCGCCAAAACCGTTGTCTATGTTTACAACCCCAACACCGGAAGCGCAAGAATTTAGCATAGCAAGCAGCGCCGTAATTCCCTCAAAACTTGCTCCGTATCCTATGCTTGTCGGCACGGCAATAACAGGACAGTCAACAAGTCCTCCGACAACGCTTGCCAAAGCGCCTTCCATTCCCGCAATCACAACAATAACTTTTGCTTTCATAATTTCATCTAAACGATTAAGCAATCTATGCAAACCCGCAACTCCCACGTCATATAATCTTTGCACGTTATTGCCCAAAAGCTCTGCTGTAACAACTGCTTCCTCTGCTACGTTTATATCACTTGTACCCGCTGTAACAACCAAAATATTACCAACTTTTTTGTTGGTTGGTTCATACTCCACAACTCCAATTTTGGCATTTTCAAAATATTCTACGTTGATTCTATTTTGCAATTCTTCTTTTGCTGACTGAGATAATCTTGTGATTATGATATTTTTCAAACCCCTTTCTTTCATATTCTCCGCTATACCAAAAATTTGGTCACCCGATTTTCCTTGACCAAATATAACTTCATTCGCACCTTGTCTTATGGCTCGGTGGTAATCTACGTTAGCATAGCCTAAATCTTCAAAAGGTTGTTTTTTCAACATAAGAACAGCATCGTCAATTGAAATCTTCCCTTGTTTGACGTCTCTCAATATCTCATAAATTTGTGTACTCATTTCTACCTCCAAACGTTGCTTAGCTCAACGACTTCAAAGAGTTTGCTCAATTCATTTTTGATTTTGTCAAACTCGTTTTCTGCTTTTTCTCTTTGCAACAAATTAAATTCCAACAGCGTTTTGTTAGCATACACCCGCACCCTAAAATCTGTGAAGTTCATTTCTCGCAACAACTTTTCTGCTTGGTCAATTTTTGCAAGTATATCGATTTTTATTTCTTGTTCCATAACCCGCGTTGCCAAGCAAGAATATGACGGTTTGTCTGCCGTGAATAAGTTAGCTTTATGCGACAACTGCCTAATTTCGTCCTTAAACAAACAAACATCCTTTAACGGAGATAAAACACCACATTCTTTCAGCGCGCGCACACCAGCTCTAAAAAATTGGGCATCAGTCGCATTTGAACCGTCAACAATGGTTTCAAATCCGTCTATTAACGCTTGCGCCTTTATTGCTTTCATAATTTTTTGTTTGCAAAAATAACATCTTTCATGATTGTTTCGAGTTATTTCAGTTTCTTCAATTACGCTGATTTCTAAAACTTTTAATTTTGCCCCTATTAGTTTTGCAAACTGTCGTGCGTCTTCGACTTCAAACTCAGGTTGAAATTCAGACTTAACAAAATAAGCAATTACGTCGCATTCTGCAACGGTCGCCGCATACAACAAATAAGCGGAGTCTACTCCACCCGAAAAAGCAACAGCGACTTTTTTAAGGTCTTTTAAGTTTTTTAGCAGCAATTGTTCTTTGTCCATTATAACTTCCGAAAGTTATTATATCATCAAACACATTAGCTCGCAATAGAACCATTTGCCAAATGAAGCACAAAAAAACCTTGTCGTGTGATTTGTTTTTCACCGACAAGGTTAAACGTTGCTGTTTTATTTAGATGTTCAGCTTAAAAGTTATTTATCATCTCTTACGAAACGAATTTTGCAGAAATCTGAACCATCTGCAATTGTTTGTTCCAAATTAAGTTTTCCGCCAAACTGTGAAATTATTCCTCTGTCACCACACATAGCAGAGTCGCATAATTGTTTAATTCGTTCATCGTCATAACCCATTTTTTGCCACGCTTTAACCAAAGGACAGTAATGGAAATCAATTGATAATTTATCCTCTGTGCTTTCAACGATTTTCATTTCAAAGACTTTTCTTGCAAACGAACCAAAAAGGTTTTTTTTCAAAACTCTTAAATCTGTTGAACCGCCTGAAAGCTTTGCGCCTTGGATAATTCCGCATCTTCTTATTGCGTCACCAGCATATTGGTCAATGGTTAAGCCGTGTTTTTCAGCTTCATCAGTCAAAACTGCAAGCCACATTGCGCGGTGTTCAAGTTGTTCCCTAATCCTACAAATTACATACTTTGCGACTGGGTTTTTAATTCCGTTTTCATTTTTGATATTTGACATAATTCACCTCTTATTGCTAAGCATAATGCTTATTATTTCATCATCAGTTTCACGCATTCCGTCTTTTCCCAAGCGTGATACGTTCTTTATTGTGCCTTCAATACTCTTATCTATAATGCCGTCACCGCCCTCAAATGCATTGTCGTTCATAGCCATATAATACGCCATAATTCCAGCATCAACACTTGAAGAAATCTTTGCCGCACAAGAAGACTTTGCGCCGTCGCATACTATTCCCGATACATTTCCGACAGTATTCGTAATCGCCTTGCTGATTTTGTCAAAGTTGCCGTCCATAAGATAGGTAAGTCCGGCCGCAACGCCACAGCTTGCGCTGACTGCGCCACAAAAAGCCGATAACTTGCCAATACCCTTCTTTATGTATATGCTGACAAGGTTGCTCAAAAGTACGGCTTTAATCAAACTGTTTTGGCTTTTATGATATTCTTTTGCAAACACGTATATTGGAACGCTGAGTGTGATGCCTTGATTACCACTTCCCGAATTGATAATAACAGGCATAGTGCAACCGTTCATTCTAGCATCGCTTCCTGCCGCTGCATACGCCTTAGCTTTCAGGTTAACGTCATTAGGATAGTTTGCAATCAATGTTTTGCCAACCTTTTGACCGTAATCACCTTTTATTCCTTCTTCTGCTATTGCGACATTATATCTAATTTGCATTTCTATTATATTAAATATTTTGTCGACATCAACATCTTTAACAAAATTAAATACGTCTTTCAACGAAAACTCAAATACTTCATCGCTTTCTGTATTGTCTAACTTCTCAAACAAAACCTTGCCATCTTTGACCATTCTTACTATGTTCCCGTGTTCGTCTTTAACTTCCACTTCCGAACTTTCCACATCGTTAAACGCTTTGACAATAATATGTAAATTCGATGCGCTTTTAAGCGGGAAAATTTTGCAAAACTCTGACGCGCACAACTGTCTGGTTTTTTCAACGTCTTCAGTCGTCACCTTGCTTAGCACTTCCAAAACCATATCTGCATCACCTGCGACAATACCCAAGTTGCAAGCAACGTCTATACCCTTCAAGCCGTTTGTGAAAGGAACAGTAACGCTTTTGACGTTTTTGACAATGTTATTGCTCACATAAATTTCAACTCTTTTAGGAAATTCTGAAAGCAACGTGCGCGCTTTTGCCGCTGCAAACGCAATCGCTATCGGTTCAGTACAGCCCAAAGCTGGCACCAATTCTTGCTTTAATAATCTTAAAAACTGTTCTTCCTTTTCACTCATTTGAAAAACCCCTCAATAACTTTCATAAAACACATATCCATAACCTTGTTATATACCTCAAGGTTGTCAAAACTTGACAAGTTGAATTTGTTTGAAGAAACAATACCCATAACACAGCTCCAAATATATGAGTATGCAAAATTTACATCTGTATTTTTGTCAATCAAACCTTCCTTGACAGCCTTATCAAAAACAGCGCAAACCTTATTGTTTATTGTGTTGCCCAACTCACCGATTGCAAAAATACTGTCATCGCCTTGCAGCATATTTTTGTAGTCAATATTTCCAATCAAGCCTTGAAAGTATACACTAAACTTATTTTTGAAATCTAACACGGCGTGACAGCACTTCAAATATATTTCCTTAGCAGACTCGTCACCGCTTAAAATTTCTTCAAAGTTATCCTTGAATAGCAACATATGCTTGTATAGATTGCAAGCGTAAATTTCTTCCTTTGAATCAAAATAAGCATAAATTGTAGGCTTTGAGTACTGAGAGTTTTTGGCAATCATTTCAATGGTTGTCTTTTCAAAACCGTACTTCTTAAAAAGTTTGTCCGCTTCATCAAGAATATTTTCGCTGTGAAATCGAGCCATTTTTTCTTTATTCATATTTATCCTCGTTTAATTTACTTTACCGTGAGTTAAGTATATTATAATATATCTTTTTATAATTGCAATAAGTATTTTTCAAATAACATTTTTTTCAATTTGAACACAGTTTTCTAGCTTCCAGAAGCACTTTTCGATTTTCTTCTTAATTGCACTAAACCCTTAAAATTAAATCGCAGAAAAATTCTTAATCTTCATTTCTAAATGTATGGACGATTGTATTTTGAACTAATATCCCCTAATTTTTTACACATTAAACAATCAAAACATATGTCAACCGAGAAACAGAAACCCCCGATATTTTCATAAATCGGGGGTTTATCATATATAAGTGTTGCGCTAAAACCTTTATTTTGTGATATTCTTAAATTTCTTAGGTGTAAACAACAACAATGCAGAGCATAAAACAACAAAAATTGAAGTGCAGTTGTGGAGCAACGCGCCAGTTACAGGGTTCAATATTCCAAACAAAGATAACAAGAGCGCAGCGATGTTTACCGACATAGCAATGAAGATGTTTGCCTTAATTGTTCGCATAACTCTCTTGCCCAGATTAAGAGTGTAATTTGACTTATTTATATCGTTATTCAATATAGCCATATTTGCGGAGTCAATGGCAATATCACTGCTCATTGCGCCCATCGCTATGCTTACGTTTGCAAGTTTCAAACTTGGAGCGTCGTTTATTCCGTCACCCAACATACAAACTTTTTTGCCTTGGCTTTGCAATTCTTTTACAGCTTTCATTTTATCTTCTGGCATAAGATTTGAATACACCTTGTCCACACCTAACATATCTGCAACGTATTGAGCGCTCAACGCGTGGTCACCCGTCAGCATAACCGTCTCATATCCCTTTGCTTTCAAATTTGAAATCAACTTTTTTGCGCCTTTTCTTATTGTGTCTGACAACGCAAGCAATCCTTTAATTTGACCGTCAATTTTTACTACAACAACAGTTTTTCCTTGTTGCATCAAATCGGACGCTCTGTTTTTCTGTTCAAAACCAAGCTCATTTTCTGTTGATTTATAACTTTTTATCTCAACAAATTTGCCTTGAACCGTACCGCTTATTCCAACACCGCTTATAGTTTTTATGTCATCAACATTGTCAAGATGAATGTTTTCCGCCTTTTTAACGATAGCTTGTGACAACGGATGTTCGCTGTATTTTTCTACGCTTCCAGCAAACTTCAACAATTCATTTTCTGTTATGTCATAAGGGTTTATGTCTGATACCAACAATTTGCCTTCTGTCAAAGTTCCAGTTTTATCAAAGCATACCGTATTTATGCGGCTGAGTTCTTCCAAACTTTCACCACTCTTTATCAACACGCCGTTCTTCGCACCGTTTCCAAGTCCTGCAGCAATGGCTGTCGGAGTTGCAAGCGCAAATGCACACGGACAAAATACAATCAAAATTGTTATTGCTCGAACAACAGATTCTACAACGCCTGCATCAAGTGCAAAATAAGAAATCAAGCCTACTATTGGTGACAACACAATCAAAGATGGAATTATCAAACTTACCCATTTGTCAGCGACTCTCGCAATTGGAGCTTTTTTGCCTTCAGCTTCTTTTACAAGTTCTGCCATCTTAGCAACAGTCATATCTTTAAGCAATTTTTGCACAAGAATTTCTACTGTTCCGTTTACGTTCATTGTCCCGCCAAAAACCTTGTCGCCTACCGTCAAATCAACAGGGACGTATTCGCCAGTAACCGACGATTGGTCAATAGAACAACTACCCTTTATAATTTCGCCGTCAACAGCAATCATTTCTCCTGACTTGCATACGACAATATCGCCAATTGAAATATTTTTCAAACTTCGCTTTTCAATGGTATCACCAACTTTTACAAATGCCTCTTTTGGTATCAAGTTAACAAGTCTTTGAATGCCAGATTTACATTTTTTGACAGTCAAACTTTCAATCCAACCGCCAAGTGACATCAAAAATGCAATTTCACCCGCAGCAAAAATGTAGCTGTGATTATGCCCAGAGGCGTTCATATCTATAAAGAAGCTTGCAATTTCTAAGCCTATTGACGCAAGAATTGCCACGCTCACCAAAACTGGAACTTTAAGCTTTTTGTTTTTCAACGACAAATATGCGCCCTTAAAAAGTGGAGCTCCGCACAAAATTATGGCAACCCAACTAGGGTTTACGTAATAAAATGCCATCAAAAAACCTTGCCCACTACTTATTGTTTTCCAATCAAAAAATCCAACAATCAAAAACACCAACGAAACGAGCAACTTTGCAAGCTGCATCTTTGTGCCTCTTGACAGTTTACCGTTTGTTACAGAGGGAGTGTCTTCAACAATATGTCCACCACAACCACATTCACAACTGCTTTCTTGATGTTTTCCGTTAAAACCACCCGAACAACAACTTGTTTCTTCGTGATTGTGCAAATCTGTCGAACAACAACTGTCCGAGTGTTCATCTTCAAAACTACAACAACTGCCTTGCGAACTGTTTGCAAGTTTCCAACCTTTATTTTTTATTGGTTTAGAATGATTACGTTGTTTTTGCTCACTTTGCAAGTGGCTGTGAGATTGACAACAACATTCTTCTTCAATGTGAGAATGTCCTGCGCAACAACTTTCAATTTCTTTGTGAGAATGCTCTGTACAACAGCTTTCACTTGCTTTGTCGTTATGCTCCGGACAGCAACACTCTTCAACTTTTTTTATTGATTTGTCCGCACTTTCTTCCAAACGGTTGCAATGCGGGCAACTTTCGTTTGCTTTATATTTATCCATAAAATCACCTACTTATATGTGTCCAAGACTTTAGAAAGTTTGTCAAGAACACTCATATCACCAGTTTTTACACCGTCAACAACACAATGCTCTATGTGTTCTTTCAATACCTTTTTGCTTAGTTTTTGAATTGCACTTTCAACCGCTGATAACTGAAGCAGAATGTCTGCACAATCTTTTTGGTCTGCAATCATTTGTCTGATACCCCTTATATGCCCCTCTATGCTTGCAAGCCTAGTATCTGTTTCTTTGTCAAAACAATTCTTCATCTATATACCTCCGATAATGTTTTTATTAGCCCTACCCCCCTAGGGGGGGGGTACACTATGAGTATAAATCCGCTTTCAATATTTTGTCAACACGTTTTTATAGGTAATTTTTAGTTTTATTTTGATTTATTTTAGTTTTATTTTGGTTTTTTGGCAGGTTTTATTTTGGCTTTATTTTAGTTTTTTGATAGATTTCAGAGAAAACATTGTGGGTTTTTTATTAAAAAAAACGCATTTGAAAAACCAAATGCGTCCTTTTAATTATATTCTTTTCTGTTATTAAATTGCAGGAGTGTATCCGATAAAACCGCTTAATGCGCCTATTACAATGACTGCTATCATCAAGCCTACATTTATGCACATAAGAATTGCTTGCATCCATTTCTTGTGAGTAAATTCAACAAATTTTGCAAATTTCTCGTTGTAGAAATTTTTCTCAAACCAATCTTTTGCTGCAATTTGCATCCAGCCACCAATTGACAAAGTATTAGCACGAAGAAGCAACCAAATACCCATACATTGACTTGCGGGCAAACCAAATGCCATTGATGCCAATGCGCCTAAAATTGGTGCGCCTAAGAAACCAACGTGCATAAGTGACACAGAAGGACTAAATTCGTCTGTAACAAAAATCCAGTTCCAAATGGTGTAGCCAATTATATAGCAGATTGTTGCCGCCAAGGTTGCGCCTTGAACCAAATAGTAACCTGTTCCGCCAACCCAAGCGCCCTTCAAACCGACGACGCCAACTGCAAGCATAACACCTGAAATTGCGTTCATATACTTTTTATGTCTGAATGCATCTGTGCAAGTTGCCTCTAAAATATTGATGATAAGCATCAAAAGAATGATATCAACGTATATTTGACGCATCTCAACAAAGAAGAACGCAAAAACAATGACTATACGCATTATTACAAGCGTAGTAAGTTTCAGCTTCTCAAAAAATACGGGTTTGGCAAAAAGCAACACTAATATCGACGGAATTACAACAAACGGAATGTTTGCATAAACGGGATAATATGAAGCCATCATACCAAGGAAAGTTACCGTAGCAGTAAACATCAACCACTTTAAGGCGATTTCTACTTTTGGCCTTTCGTTAAAAGTTTTTTCCAACATATTGCACCTCTCAATAATTTTTTATCGATATAATATTAGCACGATTAACTAAATTTATCAAGTGCTAAAATGTGGTATTTATACTTATATGTATAATTTTTTTGCAAAAAAATTTGCTGACAAAATGTTTAGAATTTCATAAGACTTAGACCTGTTCCGCTGTCAAAATTTCTGCCTATTGCAACGTCAATTTTTCTGACAAAAATTTCCGCAGTCGCGCTTATAACCGCGCTGTTGAGGTGTCCACCAAAACAAGCGTTTTCAGTTGCAAATTGCACGTGCAAGTGCAAATATGGTTTGCCATCATTCCAAGTAATATTTCCATTCAGCGCAACAATTTCCGAGTCTTCAGTAATACATTTTTTTACGTATTCTTTGTTTTTTGTTCTCAAAACTCCAAACGTTGCATTGTCGGTTGCGCCTATGCCGTTTACGGTTGCGCACTCAATCTTTTCCTTTGTTGCAAGATTGCTTAATTGTTCCAATATTTCCTCGCCCTTTTGTAGTCTAACAATATAAGTATCCTTAATTTTGACATATTCCATACACACCTCACTTTAATAATTTTAACTCATAAATATGCTTTTTTCAATATACAAGGAACAATTTGCGCTATTAGCATTGTTCAAGCTATATTTGTTTAAGTAAATTAAAAACGCGTTGTAAACGCGTTTTATAAGTTTTATTTTTTGTAATACTCTTTTATAACTAAATTCTCAAGCCATAATTTGTTGTGTTGTAAATTAAAATAAACAATAACTTTTTTTGTGTAGATTACTTTTATTCAACAAAAACTCCTTTTTCATCCGTACAGGGCATTGGGATAGGATAATGTCCATTAAAGCACGCGGTGCAATAACTGCAGTTTCCTGCGGACTTAGTCAAGCATTCCAAAGGAATAAAGTGCAAACTGTCAGCTCCGATTTCTTTGCAAATTTCTTCTTCAGACTTAAACGCTCCAATAAGTTGTTCGCGCGTTTGCATATCTACACCGTAAAAACAAGGATATTTTACGGGAGGCGAACCAACCAACATATGAACCTCGGTCGCTCCGTTTGCCCTAAGCAAATTGATTATTTTACGCGACGTAGTTCCTCTTACAATGCTGTCGTCAATAAGCACTAAACGTTTGCCTTTTATGTTGCTTCTGAAAGCGTTAAGTTTAATTTTTACTGCGCTTTCTCTTTTATCTTGTGTAGGCTGTATGAACGACCTTCCAACGTATCTATTTTTTGTCAAAGCGTCCACCATAGGCAATCCGCTTACATCTGCGTAACCTCTCGCGCATACAGTTGCCGAGTCTGGAACACCTGCCACAATATCTGCGTCAATTTTGAACAATTTGGCAAGTTCCTTTCCACAATTATATCTTGCTTCATAGACGCTGACATTATCTATGACCGAATCGCTTCTGGCAAGATAAACAAACTCGAAAATGCAAGGTTGTTTTTTCTCCTCTCCAGCAAGATGACGGGATTCATAACTTCCATCTGGGTTGACAATTATCAACTCGCCTGGTTCAACGTCCCTTAATATTGTTGCGTCAATAGCGTCCAAAGCGCACGATTCGCTTGCAAAAACGATATTTCCGTCTTTTTCACCCATAATCAATGGCTTTAAGCCAAGTTTATCACGCACAGCAAACAAATGATTGTCCGCCATAATAAGAATTGCGTACGCACCAACAAAGTCCATACACGCTTTTTCTATTCCACTTGCAATGTCTTTTCCGCTGATATAATAATTGAACAAAGCCGACAAAACCTCGCTGTCAACTGAAGATTGAAAAATCAAACCTCTGTCAATCAACCATTGTTTTATAACCTTAGCATTTGTGATGCTGCCGTTATACGACAACGCCATACGTCCATATCTGCCATAAAAAACAACTGGTTGAGCGTTAACGACGTTGCTGCTTCCGCCAGATGAATATCTTACGTGACCAAGCCCAATGTTTGATTGAGGCATCAAAGCAAGCTCTTCTTCTGAAAAAACATCACTAACTAACCCCATATTTTTATAGTAGGCAATTTTGTTGCCTTCTACGTTTACGGCAATGCCTGCACTTTCCTGTCCTCTGTGTTGAAGCGCAAAAAGTCCATAATAAACTTCCCTAGCCAAAGGTTGGTTTTGCTTGCTTAAAACACCGAATATTCCGCATTCTTCGTGGACGCCCATTTCTCTTTGATTGACGACAACAGATTTCATATTATCTCCTAAATAAAAAAGCATAGCAAGACGCTATGCAACACTCTATTTATTGCGCGCAATAACCTTCACGCAACAACAGCCGATTAAATTATATAGTTTTCTTTTGCCAACTTTCATAGCCGTATTCTAGCACATAATTTTTTAAGGAGCAATCAAATCAAAATATTTTAGAAATAATTTGATTATAATTTGATAAAAACTGTTGACAACCGCATATTATGTGTTATGATATTAGCAGTCGAACAGATTGAGTGCTAACACTTAACCAAATCGACTGCCAAATATAAAAAATAAAAAAGAGGTGTTTAATATGAAAAACTATGTAATCAAAACAAACAATAACAATTATCCGACTTTCTTTGATGAGGCTTTAGACCTTTTTAAGCCGTTGTTTTTTGATGAGCATACCGATTTTATGAAAACCGATATAAAGGAAAACGAAAACAATTATGAGCTTGACATTGAAATGCCCGGTTATAACAAAGATGAAATCAACATTGACATTGAAGAAGGCTATTTGACCGTGTCTGCAAAAAAAGCCGAAAATCAAGAGGAAAAAGATAAACAACACTATATCAAAAAAGAAAGAATGGCTTCTTGTTCACGTAGCTTTTATGTAGGTGACGTTGAAGAAGAGAACGTAAAAGCCAAATTCGATAATGGTGTTTTGAATATCATTCTTCCAAAAGAACAAGAACAAAAACCACAAAAAAGAAATATTTTAATTGACTAATTCCTAAACAACATAATCTCTCTCTATGCAAAACCGCCCTTTTTCGGGGCGGTTTTGTTTATCAATTTTTTTGTTACAAATTTTATTAAATTAAAATTGTTTACAAATTATTTTGAGTTTTTTTTGTGCAATTTTCTTAAGCCTTCAATTTCATTGCATATAAGTCGCAAATCGCAATGAGAGCAATCATAGTTCATCTTTGTAAGAACGTGATTGAGTGCAAGCGTAATTTCATCAACTTTTTTCGCATTTTCTTGAAGTTTGCTAAAAACTGGTATGTCGTCAGTAATAAAAATTACCGTTGCCGCAACAATAGACGGGTTTTGCTTGTATCTGTTTATTATGGTATTGCCAATTTTTTCAAAGGTAATATCTTTCTTTACCGCTTCTTTTGACACTCTAACTTGTTCTCGCTTGTCAAACACGGAAATTCTCGGCATATAGCCTTTTGGGAAGATTTCATACTGAACCAACTCAATTTCTTTGATTGCGTTATACAATTTCATTGCGTCTTCATTCATTGTATCAACTTGAAACAACACAATTTTTGCAAAATTCGTATCTTGTTTCAATTGGTTCAAATCCTTACCAAAAACAAAAATTTTGTCGCCGTCAAAGCAGTTTTTTGAAGTTGTAATAGCTTGATACGAAACAGCTTGTTTTCCGCTTCCGCCAAGTTCATACGCCGTATCACTTGAAAAAAGAAGTTGATTTCTGTCAGTTTCTTCCCACGCTTCACAGCCCGCTTGAAAACAAACGGGGGTAAATTGCGAAAGAGTTTCCACGGTACTTTTTATTATTCCGTCATATAAATCCATATTACAGTTTCTCGGTGATATTAGCTTTGTCAAATTTTTTGGCAAGCATTTTATAAACCATAGCAACCATCTTGGAATCTAAGTTGAAAAAATAAACCAAAAATAAAGTTATCATAATTTCTCCTTATTTGTTTAGGCCTTTTTTGCGAGCATATTCTGCCGCACCCAATGCGCCCATAAGTTGTGGGTCTGTATCCAAATCAACAACCTTGATTTTCAAAACGTGTTCGATTGCATCTTTAAGTCCAAAGTTCTTTGCGCAACCGCCAGTAAGAGTAATTGAATCTGTTGCGCCAGCTTTCTTTGCCATAACAAAGCAACGTTTTGCAACTGCCAGTTCGATACCTGCCGCAATTTCTTCTCTTGGTTTGCCTTCACCGACCAACGTAATAACTTCACTTTCAGCAAAAACTGTGCATTGTGCAGTAATTGGAATAACGTTTTTGGCTGTAAGAGAAAGTTTTGAAAATTCAGGCAACGACAATTCAAAAGCGTGCGCCATTGACTCAAAGAAACGACCTGTTCCAGCTGCGCATTTATCGTTCATAGCAAAGTTTTTGACTGTGCCGTCTTTGCCGATTGCAATACCTTTTACGTCTTGTCCACCAATATCAATGATTGCTTTAACGCTGGGGTTTGTAATATGAACGCCCATTGCGTGACAGCTTATTTCTGAAATGTTTTCATCGGCTTGTGGAACTTTATTTCTGCCGTATCCAGTACCAATAAGGTAAGCCAAATCGCTTATAGATTTCAAATCTGGAACTTGCGAAATTGCTGCTTCAAGACCAGCTAATGCGCTTTGTTCACTGTTGATTTTGCTTCTTATTGTATTGTTTGCAACCATTTTGCCGTCTTCGTCAAGAATAACGGTTTTTGTATATGTAGAGCCGACGTCACAGCCACCAAAATATTTTTTCATTATTTCACACCTCTTAATTATATTATTTTTGCACTTCGTGCGCTTTTACCAAGTTATATCGTCTTCATAATCGACAAGCGTTGGGTCAACTGGTTCAGCTTGGAACACAGTTTGCATATATCTGTTGACTTTTGACCTCATTTCTTTACGAGAAACTGTACGTCTGTCGCAAAGGTCGTGTTCAACCCAAATCAAGTGAATGCCGTGTTCTCTTGCTTGGTCTTCAAACAAACCTTGAAGTCCCGCCATAGTTTTGCAAGAAACGTGAGCATACATAATTACGATGTTTGCATTGAAGCGTCTGCACATTTTCCAACATTCGTCAAGAACATTGACATAACCGCCGTTTGTGTGTGAACGCATAGTCATTCTTTCGTAAGATTTTGCCATATCAATAAGCGCAAGTTCTTTGTCTTCTGTGTTAAAGAAGTGGTGAGAAAGCATACACTCCATATCCACCAAAGTCTTGATGCCCCAGCAGTTTTGCGCCCAGAACGTATAGTTTGAATAGTAGTGAGAAGGACAAGACCAAACGATTGCACGATATTTAGGTTTGATGCCCGCGGCTTTGTCTTTTTCATAACCTTTCATCATCAACGGAAATACTTTTTCATCCATTTTCAAGAAATAAGGGTCGAAAGAGCCTGAAACTTGAAATTCAAACATACGGTGCAAAGCCAAAGCTGGACCGCAAATTTGGGGATAATCTGTTGTGTTAACATCCCACTTTTTAAGCATAAATTCCGTTTCTTGATTGTGGCGTTTCATAATTTTGAAGAAATTGTCCCAATCAAAAGTTTCTCCAGTTTGTTCTTCCAACCATTTTATTGCGTTTTTAAGGTTTTTAACTGCATAAGTTTGAACCTCTGGTTCGTTGAAACGCACAGGAGGCGTGATTTGGAAAGTCGGAACTTTGAAATATCTTTCTTCAAACATTGTTGCCATTGTACTACCGTCGCAAGGCATTGCGGAACTGATGAAGTAGTTACCGATGCGTGGATATTCGTCAACGACGGAACAACCCAATTCGCAAGCTGGCAACGGACATACGTCAGGTGCCAAACCGAATTGCTCAATTGCGTCAATATAAGGAAGGTTTGCTTGTTGGTCCATTTCACCTGCAACAAAAACTGGTATCATTTGAATTGGGATAACCAAAAGATTTGGGAAACCTGCGAAAATATGGTTTGGCATCATTTCGTCAACCATAACTGTTTTTTCTCTGAGTTTTGCCGCTCTTTTTGATTTTCCGTTCAAGTTTTCATCACGAAGCAAAATATCTCTTATCATAATGACAACTTTTCTCATCATAGGATAAAATTGCAAATGACAAAGTTTAAGCTCTATACCACGAAGTCCAATGGTATGTCTATCCAAAAATGCCGAAGCCGTTGCGTACGTAGCCATCCATCTGTATCTGAACAGCGCCTTGATAAGTTGAACAGGGCATTTGAACACCAATTCTTTCATAATCAAGCCGTAAAGTCTAAGCCAACGTCCAAAATCATACATTGTATCGGCAAAACCTCTCCATTCACGGCGTTTCAAATACATTTTACCTGTGTATAAATTGCCAAGGCCTTTGACTTTCTTTTCTTTTTTCTTGTCAGCCATAGTTATTTTGCCTCCTTAGCATTGATTTTTTTGATTTCAAGACTTTCAACAAATGCTTGGAATCTTGTACGAAGTTGACCTGACGTTCTTGAACTGTAAGGTCTGTCGATAGAAAGACAAGGTACGCCAAATTCGTTTTCTTGAACGTAGCTTGCCAAAACTCTTTCATAAGCCCACAGCACGCAGAACTTCATTTGCTCGTAAATGATGCCGTCTGCTTTGTATTCTTTTACCAATTCTCTTGCCACACTCCATCTTTGTTGAACTTTCTTCTCGCTGCAATATCTCGGACAAAGGCTTGTGTTAAGATAATTTCTGCAAATTTGAATGAATGCAGATTCTTTATCATTCAAAACAATTTCTTGTCTTCCAGGGATAGAACCATAACAGAAACGGTCGGCAACAATAAGCGCACCGCTTTCTTCAATAAGTTTCGTAAGGTCTGGGTCGTCAATTTCACCACCAACCAAAACAACTTTAGCGCGGAATTTTGGTTTTTCGTCTGGCTTACGTTTCTTCAAATCTTCCAAAGTTTCTTTCAACTTGGGTATTATCAATTCAGTTGGACAGCAGTAGCTTACTAAGTTGATGATGTGGAATTCGTATCCAGTAATTGTAGGATTGTCAAGTTTACGATAATCGCCGATTTCAGTAATTATGCGGCAAAGTTCGTTATGCTCGGCAACAGCCTTTCTTATGGATGCGTCAGAAATATCAACACCATAATTTTCGCTAAGTGGTTTTAAGACCTTTCTTTGCAACTGCTCAGCATAGTGCTCAACACAATCTTCGTCGTCTGCAAACGGAACGTCTATGTGCGAAACAAAAAACTTTTCTTTTGGAACAAGTTTTTGAATTTCAATGTTTTCCATACAACGGTTCATAGGTTCACAAGTATCAATGCCTCCTATGCCGTCAAGGAAATTGAAGCCTCCTTCTATTGCTCTTTCAAGCAAGGCTCTGGCGTACTCACAAGTGTAGTTGGACATATAATATGTAGAAATTTCCATAGACCCTGTTTTTGGTGCGCGTAAACGCACAGAAAAGCAGTTGCCTATGTTCAACAACACTTCTGGCATTTGATAACAAGTGTAGCCTAACGCCAACTTTCCTTCGCTTTTGGCTTGTCTAACTAACTCGTTTTGAGCCTCGTCCAACAAACTTTCGAAGTAAATCAAATTTTTTAAGTCTTTCACTGTATTCTCCTCATTAAATATAGTTTCTTAAATTATTGCAAGTTTTTTTAGAGCTTCTCCTGCTCCCTTGACAACGTTTGAATTGTCTGGCAAATCAAATACGCTTTTGCCCAACATATCAAAGCCTGCAAGATTTTTATCGTTTTCGATATAAGCTAAAACCGGCAAATCTCCAACGTTGATTGCGTCTTTCAGCGAAGCGTCAAAAACTCTGTTTACAATTACACCCACTTTTTGATACATAACCAATTCGTCGGCAACAGACTTTATGGTTTTTATAACTTGTGTTCCCTTCTTGCTTGGGTCTGTAATCAAAATAAGATGCGACACCTTTTCCATAACTCGACGATTGATTTGCTCAATGCCAGCCTCGCCGTCAATGACAACATAATCAAATTCTTCTGCCAAAATTGAAATTACGTCTTTCAAGTAGGAATTAACCTTGCAGTAACAACCCGCAGATTCAGGTCTGCCAACGGCAATAAAGCAATATCCTTGTTTTTCAACCATAGCCTCAAAAATTTGGTTTCTGGCTTCATTCAAAAGTTCGATTGTTTCACGGCTGTTACCGTGCCCGACTGTCTCAATGATGTTTTTTCTTATGTCGTCAACAGTTTTTTTAGGTTCAATACCAAGCGCAGTTGAAAGTCCCACAGCAGGGTCTGCGTCAATTGCCAAAATCTTTTTGTCAGGAAAGTTTTTTACAAGTTGTTTTACAATAGCCGCAGAAATTGAGGTCTTTCCTACCCCACCCTTTCCAGCGACAGCAATAATAATTGGATTTTTCATAATTAGTTCCTTTTGCAATAGTGTTTATACGTGCGCGTATATCTATATATGTATACGCGCACACGCGCTTATGCGCTTTTGAGTTCTTAAACATTCTAGCATACGCCAAACGCTAACACAATATAAATCGATAATTTTTTATCTAATTGTAAATCTTTTCCGTTTTTAGCAAGTTAGCCTACGCCAAATTGACGCAGGCTAACAATTTTTTATTAAATGCGTGTTGCCAAATTATAAGCAGCTCTACTTGCTTCCAACACACGTCCGGCTTTGAAGCTGTCACCAATGTTGTAAAGTTCGTTTGCAACGTGCTCTCTTTGGGCGTCAAAGAAGAACGTCTCGTCGGCTCTGCAACCCATAGCCAAAACAACCAAGTCGCATTCCAAAGACTTTTTCTCAGTTTGAGGTCCAATTTTGATAAATTTGTCCAAAGGATTTTCAATATTCTTTGGCAAAATCGGTTGCCACGTATTATACGGGTTAGGAATATTCTTGCTTGTTAGACGCTCAATATTGACTTTTCCTGGTTCAAAACTTGTAACCTTAGCGCAGTTGATAAGTTCAACCCCCGCTTTTTCAAGATAGTGAATAAGGTGTCCTCTGTTTGCCGTGCAAGCTCCATCCATAAAGTGTTTAAGCATTTCAACGACTTTGCAATCTACGTTCTTTTCATATTTAAGCCAATATGCAGTTTCACAACCAACTACACCGCCGCCAACAACAACTGCATTCTTAACGCCATCCAACAACTTTGGATTTTGCATCAAATCGGTTGCTTGAACGCATTTTACGCTGTCGATACCTTCGATACGTGGTGTTTTGTAATCAATTCCATAGGCAAACACAACTGCGTCGTATTTTTGTTTTTTCAAATAATCAACTGTTGCATTCGTATTGTATTTGATTGAGAAGTTTGGCAACTTTTCAGCGTCTTCAACTTCCTTCTTCAAATAATTGAGATAGTTTTCAAACTCAAACTTGCCTTTTTGCATACTGCCTGGAATAACTTTTCCGCCCAACGACGAATTTCTTTCCAAAACTTCAACAGTATGTCCACGCTTGATTGCGTTCAACGCAAAAACAATACCCGCAGGTCCTGCGCCAACTACACCGATTTTTTTAGGCTCTGTTGTTGCAATAGGAGTAAGTGGCAAAACGTCTTCAAAACCTGTTCTTGGGTTGACAGCGCATTGTGGGTGCCCACCTTCAACAAATTCGTTTATGCAACCTTCTTGACAGCCGATGCAAGGACAAATTTTGTCAACTGCGCCCGCATAGGCTTTGTTGCACCATTCTGCATCAGCAAGCAGAGGTCTTGCAAGCATAACCATATCGCACATACCGTCGCGGAGTGCTTTTTCAGCAATGTCAGGATATCCTAATTTTCCAACAGCTACGATTGGGACTGGAACGCCAGCGTTGGAAAGAATTTTTTTCTTTTCAAAATAATTTTTGGCAACCTTTGAAATTTGCAAGAAACAGCCTGCTGGCATACCAGCTGGGGGATGTGGCAACCACCAGTTGTCATAGCAGCCAAGGTCAACGTCAAATAGGTCAACGCCTGCTTTTACAAGATTTTCCATATAATCGAGTGTCATAGCCAAAGTACGTCCGTTTTTGAAATGTTTAAGCGAGCTTACTTCGTTCATTCTCTCGCCATACGTTTCGTTCAAAGCCAAAGACAAGTCGATACGATACATAATCGGGAAGTTTGCGCCTGCTCTCTTTCTGATTTCTTTTACAATATCAACACCAAAACGTTGCCAATCTGAATATTTACCAAGTGACCTACGGTTGAAAGCAGGGCTTGTCATTTGGTCAAGCAAATAGCCTTCGTGTCCGTGCAAATATATGCCGTCCAATCCGCATTCCAAAGAGTCTGCCGCCGCCTGTCCCGCATTTTTGATTATCTTTTTAAGTTGCAAACCTGTTAAAGGCAAGCAAGGTAATGCTGGCATATAAAAGTTAGGGTTCATCGACGCAGATTTTGGGAATTTCATTTCATTAAGTACACATTGGGGTGGGCCTACTCTGCCAAGACCTGGCGTAACTTGAATGAAAATTTTGCTTCCGTAAGCGTGAACGCCTTGCGCCAAATCTCTCCAACCTGCAAGCACAGTTCTTGTACCGTCAATTCGTGGGAAAGTTGAAGTTGCGCGTGGTTCTGTAACCGTGGGGTCAACACCGTGACTTATTGGGATAAGACCAGTGGTAAGCAAGCCTACTCCACCCTTTGCACGGGCGAAAAAGTATTGAAGCATTTTGTCGTTTGGACGTCCGCTTTCCTCAGCCATTTGAAGATTGCCCATAGGTCCCATTACAACACGGTTTTTAATGGTAGTACGGTTAACCTGAATTGGCGAGAAAATTGAAGTATAAGGATAGAGTTCACTTGTCATACGACCTGTTCCGCCTATCTTGTTTTCACAATCTCCTTGCACCCAGCTTCCGTAACTGTCCACTAATTCCTGAACTAGTTTGTCTGTAAGCATAATATGCACCTCACATTTTATTGCGCTATCGCGCACGTTTATTGTAGATAATAATAGGTACATTATAAACTACCAACTTGGCTTTGTCGATATTTTTTTATCTTTTGACCATATTTTACCGATAATTTTTCTGTTTGTAGCAAAACTAAAAATCATATTGAATTTTATTTTGTTAATTTGTAAATAGTGGTTAAAAAGTTAATTTTATTGAGCGATTTTATCGTTTTAATATATTTTTCAATCGTCGGGTTTATGATAGCGTTACGTATGGCAATATTTATATATGCCGAGAATTTTCGTTAGCATCATTGTTTAATCTTGAAAATATAAACGGCTTATGGTAGAATTTTCTAATATAGGAGAAAGTATGGGCGAAGAAAAAAATTTAGACAAGAATTTCAAAATCACTTTTGATATTGCAAAAACCATAGGTTATTTTCATATTGCAAACAATGTAAACCCAATAAAAAGATTGCACGTCAAAAATATGTGCGGAGAAGACTTTGAAAACGTAAAAATAAAAGTGTTTTCGACTCCTGATTTTTTGTTGCCTTTTGAGGTTATTCAACAAGCGTTTCCACGCAAAACCAACGTTAAGTTTGAGACGTCGGGCAAGCTGTCACCATTGTTTATGGTTGCGCTTGACAGACGTATAAAAGGCGAGGTTTCAGTAGAAGTTTGGAAGGATGACGTTTTGCTTGCCGAACAAACGGAAGAAACCGAGCTTTTGGCTTTTGACGAATGCAATTTTACTGAAAATCCCGAGAGCATAGCTACTTTTGTAAAACGAACAAGCGAAATAAACCGATTTGTAAATTCTGCCAACAAAAAGTTGGAAAGCTGGGGCGTCCCGTCCAAAGGCGCAGGTTACCAAACAAATAAAAATGCCGTGAGAAACTTTTTTGCAGCGTGTTTTAGCGTGTTGACCGAAGAAAACTTTGTGATAAGCGAAAAACAAAACGTAAGTGAAATCATTTCAAGCCATACGGAAATGTTCCTTTCAAAAATTGCATCTCCTTTGGAACTTGCGTTGTTTATAAGCGCAATGATAGAAGCAAACGGACAAAACTCTTTAATCGGAAAATTTGAGGACAAGTGGTACGTCGGTTGCTTCCTCACCAACGATTGTTTTCCGAACGTAATAAACGATGATGCGGGAATTATTAGAAAAAAAGCGGAGATACGTGATATTTCCTTGATCTGTGCTTCTGACATAATTGAAGGAATATCCTTTGAAAAAGCTGAAAAATCTGCCGTTGCCTCTTTGAAAAAGGTGGAGAACGTTGATTTCTTCATTGACGTTAAACGCGCAAGGATTATGCACTATTATCCGTTGCCAGACAGAATTATGAAGCCGGACGGCTATGATTTGCGTCAAAGCAGCGATTTTTCTACAAACACGGTGCCTACCCAAATAAAAGAATATAAAGGCAATATCGGCGGCGACAAAGAAATAAGCCGTGTTACTCAATGGGAAAGACGGTTGCTTGATATGGATATGAGAAACTCGCTTTTGAACTTCAAAGTGTCACAAACGAGTGTTAAACTGCTTATTCCGTCGCTTGAAGACCTAATTGAGAATTTAGACGAAAATTTGGAGTTCTCTTTGGAGTCGCGTCCAAAGGACGGTGCAGGCTCAAATGAAAAGATGTCAGCTTCTTTTGAAATGGACTCATATCTCAAACCTTTCACCGATTACACACTTTACGAAATTAAGAACAAACGCTTGCATTCCGTGTTCGACACAAAAGAACATGAATCAACGTTGCTTCGCCTTTTCAGAAAAGAACAGTCAATTCAAGAAGAAACTGGAACAATGACACTCTATCTTGCCGCTGGCTTTTTGAAATGGACGGAAACTGAAGGCGAACCTAAGTATGCGCCTATCTTGCTTTACCCTGCAACAATATCAAAAAAAGGCCTTTCAACAATCAATTTCAACCTCACAATAAATTATGACGACGCACATATTAACAGCACTTTGCTTGAATTTTTATATCAAGAATTTAATTTGGATATGCGCGGACTTCAAACGGTTGAACTTAACAATTCAAAAGATATTCTTTCAATATTCCAAAGAATAAGAAAGGAGATTGTTAACTTTGCGGGTTGGGAAGTGTTATCAAACGTCTTCCTTGCAACACTTTCGTTTGCCAACTATCAACTTTGGTACGACGTAAAATACCGTGCCGACAAATTCAAGGAAAACAAACTCATTTCCTCGCTTATCAACAATCGATTAGAACTTGAAAGTGACAAGTTTGAAATGTCCGACAAGAGTAGCGACAACGCTTACTTAGGGACAGACCATATCTTCTTGCCTATTTCCGCCGACAGCTCGCAGTATTCAGCAATTTACGATTCACTTAACAAAAGCTTTGTGCTTCACGGACCTCCTGGAACTGGTAAATCGCAAACTATAACCAATATAATTGCAAACAATATTGTAAAAGGTCGCCGCGTGCTTTTTGTTGCCGAAAAAATGGCTGCGCTTTCTGTTGTTTACCGCAGGCTTCAAAACATTGGACTGGGTGACTTTTGCTTGGAACTTCACTCAAACAAAACTGACAAAATTGCAATATTAAGCCAAATCATAAAAACGCTATCGTTGGTTGACAACCACCCAGAAAACGAAACTGACGGAAAAGCAGAAGAACTTGCCGTCTTAATCGGAAAGTTGCAAGCCGAACTTGACGCAATGCACAAAAAGCGTTATTTAGGTTTTTCACTTTATGAAGCAATATTAAACTATTTTGACAATCAAGACGCGCCCGAGTGCTTGCGTATTGACAGTCTATTCTTTGAAAAACTGACCGAAACAAGTTTTAACAACTATTTGGACGTCTTAACGGAATTATCCTTAAGAGCGCAAGAATGTGGCGACATAGACAAATCGCCCTTCAAACATATAGGACGCTTTGGTTACTCTGAAGTATGGCGCAAAAAAGCCGAAAATATTTTGGAGATTTATTTGCTCGAACTCAAACATTTAAGACAGTATGCAAAAAATCTTTTGCCGCTTTTCAATATGCGTACGGTTTCTTTGACAAAAACTAAAATCGAGGCGTTATACAACATAAGCAATCTGTTGAAAGAAAAATATTCAATAAATTACTTCAAGCATACTGTTGAAATTGAAAACGCCAAAGGTATAATTGACAGTTTCAACGAAGCCCTAAAAAAGAACAGCATTTTAATGTCGGAATTTACTGCAAAGTATGGCGCGTACCCGCAAATTGCAGATATTGAACTTCTTAAAAAAGCACAAGCCTCAGGCAATTACCATTTTTCAATAAGAAAAGTGTTCCCGCAAGGCTTAGAAAAACAAAACCGTTCATTATATCTTGAATTTTTAATAAAATGCGAAACAAATAGGCTTCTTCTAGAAAAAAGAACCATTGAACTCGCAAACATTTTCGAGCTTCCAGCGCCGTCTTTGCAAGACGTGTCCAACTGCGTTAAAAAAATCAATTCATTGTATTTGAATGCAAGCAAACTTTACGCCGATTTTGACTCTAACTTGTTTGATAATTGCTGTTATCAGCTTACTAAATACGACATAAATTTGTATCTGGATTATTTTGTTAACGCATACGACAACAACGAAAAAGCCAAAAATTCATTTAACGAAATTTTCTTCAACGACGGATACTTGGGCGGAGAGGAAATCAACGCAACCATTGACTATGTAAACAACATACAAAAGAACATTGACTTTATACCAAGCTGGTGCAAATATCAAGAAATTGTGGATAAATGCCGAAAAAATGGTTTTGAATTTATTCTCGAACCGTTGAACGTGGGCGAAATTACCGCAACCGACATATTGAGATGCTTCAAAAAATGCGTTTACTATAACTTTATTCGCAGCGAACTGTATTTGGACGAAGTGCTATGTCAGTTCAGCGGTTTAACAATGGAAGAAACTGCAAACCGCTTTAAGGATATGAGCGAGGAATACGAAAAGCTGTCAAGGCAAGACATCTATAATCAGCTTATTGCAAACCTACCCCGCCCCGAAGCAACAGGCGACCATAACTTGGAAAGAGTGTTGCTTATGCGCGCGGAAAAAACAAATATGAAAGGCACAACTTTACGAAACCTTTTCCGCGACGTGCCAAATATTTTGAAAACTACTTGCCCGTGTATGCTTATGAGTCCTACTTCCGTATCTCAATTTTTGGATATAGATATGGACAAATTCGACTTGGTTGTGTTTGACGAAGCCTCACAAATTCCGACTTGCAAAGCAATCGGAAGCATTGTACGAAGCAAGGAAGCAATCATTGTAGGCGACCCTAAACAGTTGCCTCCAACGTCTTTTTTCAGCTCTGACTTTAAGGACGACGAACACTATGAAGTTGAAGACTTGGAAAGCATTTTGGACGACTGCCTTGCTTTGGGTATGCCAGAAAACCACTTGTTGTGGCACTACCGTAGCAATCACGAAAGCCTTATTGCATTCTCAAATGCTATGTATTACGACAACACGTTGCTTACGTTCCCTTCACCTAACGAAATGAACAGCAAAGTTTCTTTCCGTTACGTTGACGGAATTTATGAACGAGGCGGAAGCAAATGCAACAAAAAAGAAGGTGATGAACTTATTGCCGAAGTCATCAACCGCTTAAAAGACCCCGCAACCAAAACGCAGTCTATCGGTGTAGTAACCTTTAACACAGCACAACAAAACTACATTGAAAATGCGCTGTCAAAACAAATTCACTTGAACGGGCTTGACGCAGTTGCGTATGATACGGAAGAACCGTTGTTTGTCAAAAACTTGGAAAACGTTCAAGGTGATGAACGAGATATAATTCTTTTCAGCGTTGGATACGGACCCGATAAAGACGGAAAATTGTCGCTTAACTTTGGCCCTATCAACCAAAGCGGCGGTTATAAACGTTTGAACGTTGCCGTTTCAAGAGCTAGAAACGAAATGAAGGTTTTCAGCGCAATAACAGGCAATATGATTGATTTAAGCCGTTCAGATAGCAAAGGTGTCAAGGGTCTTAAAGCGTTTTTGGAATATGCAGAACGAGGCAGAGATACTCTTGCAATCGACAGCTCTGACGTCAGCGGAAACAAAAACGGAATTGGTGAACTTATTGCAAAAGACCTTAAAGATAGAGGCATTCTTTGCGACTATAATATTGGCGTATCCGATTTCAAGATTGACGTTGCAGTCGTTGACCCACGCAATAAAGATAAATATATTTTGGCGGTAATTTGTGACAGCGAAAACGCTTGCAAACTGAAAGGCGTAAAAGACAGAGTTGCAATGCAAACAAAAGTTTTGAAAAAACTTGGTTGGAATACGTATCAACTTTGGACTGTAAATTACTTTAACAACCCAAAACGTGAAGTTACAAAAATAAAAGATTTTGTTTCTGCACTAACCGAAAAAAAGGTTATGAACAAAAAAGCTATCCGCGAAATAACAACAAAGTACCGCAAAAATTATCGTGCTTATTACAGCAAAGCATTGACAAAAGCTGGTGCAGATTATGTGCTCAACTTTGTCAATGAAGAAAAGATATTAAGCAAAATACGCGAACTTATTGAAACAGAATCGCCACTTGAAGAACAATATTTGCTTGATAAACTGCTTGTTATGTTCAACATTCCAAAAAACAGCAAGCGCGCCGTTGCAACAATCACAGATTACTTGCACTCGTTTGCAAGTTTCCAACAAGATTATTTTGGAAAATCTTTCTTTGCGGATAAAGCGGTTGATACCTTCCGTCCTAATGACACAAAGACAACAAGAGATTTAGCTAAAATTCACCCCTATGAAATTATAGCTGCAATAAAACTTGCAATAGAAACAAAAATCAATCCTACAAAAGAGGATGTAATAAAAGAAGTATCTGCTTTGTTCAACGTGAGCAAACGCACAAAGACAGCCAATGATTGGATAAGCCAATGCCTCGACTTGGCACTAAAAGAGAATTCTGTTATGTCAACAGTTGAAGGATATTTGACAACTTAATTTAGGCGCACGGTGTGCTTTTGCGCATACCTAACAACTTTAATTATAAATAACATAAAATAAAAAACAGCCGTTTGACTGTTTTTTTTGTTTAGCTTTATAAAAAAATTCTTAGTATGATTTTGCAAAATAAATAACTTTATCGGCTGGCTTTCCGCAATAAATACATTTATTTCCAATAGGAGTTTGGTCAAATGGCATAACGCGTGAACTTGCGGCGGTTTCTGCTTTGATTGCGTCCTCACATTCACGGCAGCCGCACCACATAGCTTTGACAAAGTTTTGGCTGTTTACAGCGTCTTTAAGTTCGTCCATTGATGCACATTCTTTTATATGGCTATGTAAAAACGCTCTTGATTGCATAAACATATTTTTATGAATATCGTCAAGCAATTCGGGCACTCCTATCACAATATCGTCAATTTTCATAACTACTTTCTCGTGAGTGTCGCGCCTTGCAAGCAAAACTTCACCTTTTTCAATGTCCCTAGGTCCAATTTCCAAACGTAAAGGGGCGCCTTTCATTTCCCACTCATTGAATTTCCAACCCGTGCTTTGCTCACGGTCGTCAAGTTCAATTCTTACACCCGCCTTTTTAAGAGTTTCCGCAACTTCTTTCGCCTTTTCCATAACCCCTTGTTTATGCGCTGCAATAGGTATAATTGCAACTTGAACTGGAGCAACTCTTGGTGGCAACTTCAAACCTCTTTGGTCGCCGTGCGCCATAATAAGTGCGCCTATCAAGCGTGTTGAAACACCCCAACTTGTTTGATACGGATTTTTTTGCGAACCATCACGGTCAAGAAATTTAATTTCAAACGAACTGGAAAAATTTTGTCCCAAATAGTGCGACGTGCCAGCTTGCAAAGACTTTCCATCAAGCATCATTGCTTCCATAGAGTACGTATTTACAGCACCAGCAAATTTTTCTTTTTCAGATTTTTGGCCAATGAGTACGTCTATTGCCAACACGTTTTCCATAAATTCACGGTAAACGTTAAGCATTTTCAAAGTTTCTTCCCTTGCCTCTTTTTCCGTAATATGCAAAGTATGCCCTTCTTGCCATAAAAATTCACTTGTCCTAAGAAACGGTCTTGTCGTCTTTTCCCAACGCACGACGTTTGCCCATTGATTTATCAGCAACGGCAAATCTCGGTAACTTTGCACCCATTTTGAGTACATTGAACAAATGATTGTTTCAGACGTTGGACGCACCACCAACTTTTCATCCAATTCGGTATCGCCAACGTGCGTAACAAGTGCCACTTCTGGTGCAAAGCCCTCAACGTGTTCAGCTTCTTTCATCAAAAAACTCAACGGAATGAACATAGGAAAATATGCATTTTTATGCCCTGTTGCCTTAAAACGCGCGTTCAATTCTTCTTGAATATGTTCCCAAATTTCATATCCATAGGGGCGTATAACCATAGTACCTTTTACAGGACCATAATCAACAAGTTGCGTTTTGAGAATTACGTCTGTGTACCACTGTGGGAAATCTTCTTTAATATCGGCTATTTCTTTCACAAATTGATTGTCTTTATCCATAACTACCTCTTTTCTGCGGATATACTATCACAAACGCATAAAAAATGCAACGTAGCAACCGTTGCATTTTTATCGTCTTTATATTTCTTCTTCCTCTTCTTCCTTTTCTTCTCCGTCTTCCTCTTCATCAAAACCTTCTTCATCAAAATCTATAATGGATTCGTCAAAATCATCAGGTTCAACAGGAGCAGATTCCTCGTCATCAAAAACTTCGTCAACTTCCTCTTCTTGCAAAAGTTGCAAACTTACTTCATCATCTTCAGTTTCAATCGTATCATTGTCAACAAAATCTTTCCAAGACTCATCGTCTTCTTCGTGGTCGATAACCTCCACTTTCTTATCCAATTCTTCAGCTCTGCAAGTTGCGCAAATTTCTTCGTCGTCAGACAAGTAGTTCACCTTGCATACTGGGCAAATTCTTTCTTCAAACAAAGTATCGTCGTCATCGTCTTCTTCAATAAGACTTATCGAACTAACTTTTCCAAGTTCAGCTTTGCAAACTTCACAAAGTTCCTCTTCTGTAGGAATCCAGTTTAATTCACAACGGGGGCATTTTTTATATTTTCCCATACAAACCTCACAACGGTAATTTTTCATATATTATATTGATACGCTGTCAATATGTAAACTGTTTTCGTGAACTTTTTTTTAACAAAATTTTTTTTTGCTTTGTCGATTTTTGTATTATTTTAGGAATTCTATATTTAGTGCTAATTCGTCAAAAACATTCAATATATTGTAATTCTTAAATTTATTGGTGAAAATAATTGGTGAAAATTAAATTATATGCTAAAGTATTAAGCAAGAAAGGGTGAAAAATAGGTGAAAATTTGTTAGCAATCCAACTTTTTTCGACAAAATAATACATAATAATATAAAAATTTCTCTTTACTGCCTTTTTTTGTTTTTGTATGCATAAATAATTGGTGTTATCATTTTTTTAGGATAAATATTCATAAACTGACGAAATTTTTGGTATTTTAGGAGGGAAATATGAAAAAAACAGTTATCATCGCAGATGACAACAAAATATTGTTGCAGAGCCTGAAAGATTTTTTTGCAAACAATATTGACTTTGATGTCATCGGCACCGCCGAAAACGGTGTAGCAGCGCTGGACCTTATGGAGGTTCGGACACCCGATTTTCTGTTGTTGGACATTGTTATGCCTGAGCTTGACGGCTTCGGCGTTCTGTCTGCAATAGATAATAAAAAAACAACCGTCATAATGATGTCGCAAATGGCGACGGACGGCTTTGTTCAAAAAGCTCTGAAATACGGAGCTAGTTACTTCTTGGCTAAGCCTTTCAATTTTGACACGCTGGCAACCATTATGTCTGATTTCTCAGCAAACAAAGTTGAACAAGTTTCAAAGGCAACCGTGTCCAAAAAAGACCGCTCACTCGACGAAAAAATTTCAAACTTATTTATCTCTGTTGGAATTCCTGCGCACATCAAAGGTTACCAATTTCTAAGAGAGGCTATCAAAATGACAATCTCTAAACCCGAAATTATCAATTCAATCACAAAACGCCTTTATCCTACCATTGCCGAAAGATACGAAACATCCGCTTCAAAAGTTGAAAGGGCTATTCGCCACGCCATTGAAGTTGCGTGGAGCAGAGGAAAAATAGAAAATATCAATAATATTTTCGGCATAAAAATTTATTCACCAAACGAAAAGCCTACCAATGGCGAATTTATCGCCTTAGTGGCTGACAAACTTATGCTGGAGGGGGCATAAGGAAGCAGAAAAAATAAAAAAGGCAAGTTGATATAAATTACTTGCCTTTTTTATCTGTTTAATTACAATTTTTTTTCAATATAGCCACAATTATGCAAATTTAGACAGGTATTTTTTTTTAGCAAAAAACGTTTGACAAACAAAACCGATAATGATATTATTTTGTAGCATTCATTTGGGGGTGTAGCTCAGTTGGTAGAGCGCCTGATTTGCATTCAGGAGGTCCTCGGTTCGAATCCGTGCATCTCCACCAACCAAACAAATGCAGTTTTATAGGAATGTAGCTCAGTTGGTTAGAGCACCACCCTGATAAGGTGGGGGTCGATGGTTCGAGT
>CAZQGE010000004.1:33285-54563 GCA_964592815.1 uncultured Bacteroidaceae bacterium
CCATTCATTCCTACCAATAAAGCACTTCTTATGAAGTGCTTTTTTGTTTCTCTTTAGCCTCGAACTTTGGCGTTTTCAACGCCTACACGCTTTGCGTGTTATCGACCCTTTGTCGATGCTGACGCGATTGCCTACGGAACAATCGCTATTACGCTGCGCTTTGCTTGCTACGAGTCCATTCATTCCTACCAATAAAGCACTTCTTATGAAGTGCTTTTTTGTTTCTCTTTTGCCTCGAACTTTGGCGTTTTCAACGCCTACACGCTTTGTTTGAAAAAATATTCCCTTTGAATGTTTGCCTTTCCCCCTCATATTCCCCCCCCTTCCAATTTTGATTTACAAAACTTGGATAAGGGGACGGGCTATCAACTTTCAAAGTAACGTGCTTACTTATGCCCCTTGCTTTTGGGCTTTTTGAATAGATTGCCCAAAATCTTCGGACAAAGTCAAACAAGTTGAATACGCTTTTCTCGGGGCGTCGCCCACTCGTTATTCACGGAGCTGACGCGATTGCCTTTTATTCTTATTCCTTTACTTTGTCTATGATTTTGCTTTCACAATACTCACAACGATAAACTCCGTGCTCTTTGTCACGCAATCTGAAAATTTGCTTTAAGTCTGTTTCAACTGCCGTAACACATTTTTCATTTAGACAATGATATTTGTTGAAAATCAATTCTTCCTCACTTTTTGGCGCATATCCGTTTTGTGCATCTTCAAGCAATTTCATAATCAACGCCATTCTCATAAGTTTTCCGTTTTCAACTTGCTTAAAATAACAAGCCCTTGGGTCGTCATCAACGTCCACATTGATTTCTTTAACTCTCGGCAATGGATGAAGCACGCTCATATCCGCTTTGGCTAGTTTCATTTTTTCGGAATTTAGAATATAACAATTTTTAAGACGTTCATATTCTTCCATATCCGTAAAACGCTCCTTTTGTATTCTAGTCATATACAAAATATCCAAATCGGCAATACTATCCTCAATAGTTAAACATGTGTTCCATTGCGTCTTTTTTGGAGCAAGCACTTCATATTGGATATAGTGAGGAATGCCTAACTCCGGCGGAGAAATCATAACAAATTTGTTTCCTTCATATCTGGACAAAGCAGTAATTAAGCTATGCACGGTTCTGCCATATTTTAAGTCGCCACATATTCCAATGGTCAAATGGTCAAGTCTGCCGTGATTAAGTTTTATGGTTAACAAATCAGCAAGTGTTTGAGTTGGATGGCAATGCCCGCCGTCGCCTGCGTTTATCACAGGCACAATGCTTCGTTGCGACGCCGCATAAGCCGCACCTTCCAAGGGGTGACGCATTGCTATAATATCGGCATACGCACCAACTGTTCTAATCGTGTCCATAACGCTTTCACCTTTAGTTGTGCTGCTAGCAGATGCGGATGAAAAGCCAATGACGCTTCCGCCCAATTCCAACATTGCGGCTTCAAAACTCAACCGTGTTCTTGTGGACGGTTCAAAAAATAAAGTTGCAATCTTTTTTCCTTTACATTTTTCGGCATATTTGCTTTTATTGTTCTTTATATCTTCGGCAACACTTAAAATATTATCAATTTCTTGTATTGTTAAATCTGAAACGTCAATTAAATGTCTGAGATTGTTCATAAACACCTCTAACTTATTTATCTATCCAACTTTCGTCTGACGGACAATTACGAAACGCAATCAATTTTTTGCAATCTTCTTGCTTGATATAATTTTTTTCAACTGCAACTTCAAGCAAAGCGTCAAGGTCGCATAAGCTCTGAGCCTTGCAGTTTGCTGCCAGCAAAGCGTCTTTTCCTTTTTGCATTCCATAAGTAAAAATACTTACCATACCTAAAACGTCCGCGCCTGCTTCTCTTAAAACCTCAACAACTTCCAATGAGCTTTTTGCCGTTGAAATTAAATCTTCAACAACAACAACTTTTTGACCTTTTTCAAGTTTACCTTCAATTTGATTTGTTCTGCCGTGGTCCTTAGCCCCTGAACGAACATATCCCATTGGCATATCAAGCAAATGTCCAACAATGGCGGCGTGCGCAATTCCAGCCGTTGCCGTCCCCATAAGAACTTCACAGTCTGGGAACTCGGCTTTTACAAGTTCAGCAAGTCCTTGTTCAACGTCACAACGCACCTTTGGCGCAGTCAACGTTAGACGGTTATCACAATATATTGGGCTTTTTATTCCGCTTGCCCAAGTAAAAGGTTGATTTGGGCGTAAAAATACTGCGCCTATGCTCAACAAATCTTCTGCAATCAATTTTTTAGATATATTTTTCATTCCAATTCTCCTTTAATCTACAAATTCATTTACACAACGTCTGTAGGCTTCCACAGGGTTTGCCGCCTCTGTGATAGGTCTGCCAACAACAATGTAATCCGAACCTAATTCCTTTGCCTTTTTTGGTGTTGTAATTCTTACTTGGTCGCCCTTTGATGCGTCATCAAACCTTATGCCAGGTGTAACCGTACAAAAGTTATTTCCGCATACTTCGTGTACTTTTCCACTTTCAAGCGGAGAACACACAACGCCGTCCAAACCTGCAATACACGCATTCTTTGCATAGTGCATAACCGTTTGTTCAAGTGGAGCAGAAATCAACAATTCATTTTTCATAACGTCTTCACTTGTTGACGTAAGTTGAGTGACGGCAATAAGCATTGGACGGCTACCGTCCTCTCTTGTCAAGCCTTCAAGCGCATATTTCATCATAGAGATACCGCCAGCGGCGTGCAAATTGCACATATCAACGTCCAACGATGACAGCACTGCCATAGATTTTTTGACTGTATTTGGAATATCGTGGAGTTTTAAGTCCAAAAATATTTTATGCCCACGAGCTTTGATTTCTCTGACCATATCCGCGCCTTGGCTGTAGAAAAGCTCCATACCGATTTTCACAAAAGGTTTTTCATCGTGAAAGTTATCCAAAAAATCAAAAACTTGTTTTTGGCTTGCAAAGTCTAACGCAATAATAACATCTTTACCCATACTCGTCTCCTTATTTTACGATACCAATAATATCTGTCAAATTTTCTATATTAAGTTTTTTCATAACGTTTGGCAATTCAAGCACAACATCACGGCACACAAACGGATTTATCAAATTTTCTGAGCCAATTTGCACCGCCGTCGCGCCTGCCATCATCATTTCAATTACGTCTTCCGCCGTGCGTACACCGCCTAACCCTATAATCGGAACGTCAACTGCATTTGCCACTTGATTGACCATTCTAAGTGCAATCGGAAATAATCCAAAACCGCTATATCCACCCGTTTTTACGCTTATAATCGGTTTACGTGTTTTTATATCTATGCGCATTCCTACCATAGTATTTATCAAGCTGATACCGTCTGCACCACCGCCAGTTACAGCTTTTGCCATTTCTGCTATATCACTAACGTTTGGACTTAATTTGACAATAATAGGCTTTAATGCAACCTTTTTGACTTGATAAACTAGCTGTTCTGCAATTTTGGCATCAAGTCCAAACGCCATACCGCCGCCTTTAACGTTGGGGCAACTTATGTTTAATTCAACTGCAAACACGTCGTCGCAATCGTTAAATTTTTCAACTGTTTCTACATATTCCTTAACGCTGTGTCCGCCAACGTTTGGCAAAACTTTTCCGTCAAACACCTTTTTAAGTCGCGGTATTTCTTCTTTCACGACAGCGTCAACTCCTGGATTTTGCAAGCCTATTGCATTGATAAGTCCTGCTCCGCATTCTGCAATTCGTGGCAACGGATTTCCGTATCTGGCGTCACGCGTCGTTCCTTTAAGAGCAATTGAACCCAACAAGTTTAAGTCATAAAACTTTGACATTTCATAACCAAAACCAAACGTACCGCTGGCAGGTATTATAGGATTTTTAAGTTCGTATCCAAATAACTTTACTTTTGTATTCATAGTTTCCTCACTCAAAAATCAAAGTCTGCGCATCAAAAACTGGACCTTCTTTGCACACTCTTTTGTATCCTTCCGTAGTCTTTATGCTGCAACCCATACACACACCAAAACCGCAACCCATACGCGCTTCCAATGACATATCGCCCGCTGAAGATAATTCTTTAATATATTTCATCATTACCATTGGCCCGCAAGCATAATATCTGTCAAACATAACCTTATTGTTTTTTAGGTATTCAACTGTGTTTCCTTTATAACCGCAACTTCCGTCATCTGTTGTCAATATAACGTCACCTAATTTTTCAAACTTTTCAACGTAGAAAATTTCTGAACTGTTTTTGAAGCCTAAAAGCATTGTCGGTTTTATGCCTTTTGACACAAACGTCTTTGCCAACTCATATAAAGGGGCAACTCCAATTCCGCCACCTACAAGCAACGGCTTTCTTGCGTTTAATTCAAAACCGTTTCCGAGCTCACACAGCGTGTTAATTTTGTCGCCAGCTTTAAGCCTAGTCATTGCGTCAGTCCCGCTGCCTACAACCTTATACGCAAGCGTTATGGTGTTTGCGCTTATTTCCGAGACGCTTATTGGGCGTCTAAGATAAAATCCGCCCAATTTCAACTCAACAAATTGTCCAGAGCGCATAGCTCCAAAATTGCCTTCCAAAACCATTTCATAAATCAAGCCGTTAAGTTGAATGTTGGAAACCACCGTCAAATTTTGTTCTATCATATTTCTCCTAGATTGTGGACACTTTGAACGTAACTTCTTCAAGTACGTCCAACAAGGCGTTGACTGTATCTTGCGAGGTGAAAAGCGTTACGTTGTTTTCAACTGCGCATCGTCTAATTTCGTAGCCGTCACGCTTTGTACTTTCCTCATCAAGGTCGCGAGTGTTGATGACGTAGGTTACGTGTCCTTTTCTAAGTGACTCCAAAATTTCATCACTACCCTCGCTAATTTTAGCTTTTGCCCTTGCCTTTATGCCATTTTCGTGCAAATAATCTGCCGTACCCTTGGTCGCTTCAATGTTAAAGCCCAAATCGTAAAACCTCTTAACAATAGGTAAAAAGTCTTCCTTGTCTTTATCGGCGATAGTCATAAACACCGTTCCATAATTTTGGACGCTTGTTCCAGAGGCTTTTAATGCTTTATATAAGGCGCGGTTCATTTGCTTATCATAGCCGATAGCCTCGCCAGTTGACTTCATTTCTGGCGACAAATAAACTTCCATACCTTGAATTTTGCTGAATGAGAACGTTGGGGCTTTGACGTACCATCTATTTGGTACGGTGTCAGGGTAAACCTTGTCGTAGCCTTGTTCTTTCAAGGAAATCCCTAACATAACTTTCGTGCCAATGTCGGCAAGTGAATATCCCGACGCTTTTGATATAAACGGAACAGTTCTTGATGAACGAGGGTTGACTTCAATTACAAATACGTCATTGTTTTTGTCGCAAATAAATTGAATGTTGTAAAGCCCTACAATACCAATTCCCAACCCTAATTTTACCGTATAATCCAAAATAGTTTGTTTTACCTTTTCGCTTACGCTGAAAGGAGGATACACGCTTATGCTGTCGCCTGAATGAACGCCAGTCCTTTCAATGTGTTGCATTATTGCAGGGCAGAAGACGTCCTTTCCGTCACATACGGCATCAACTTCCAGTTCCTTACCCATAATGTATTTATCAACTAAAATTGCGTGTCCTGTGTTCAAAGATGACGCTGATTTCAAATATTTTCTAAGAGACTCAGGCGTTGATGCAATCTGCATTTGTCTTCCGCCTAAAACATAGCTTGGTCGCACTAACACAGGATAACCTATACGTTCTGCAACTTTAAGTCCGTCTTCTGCGGTAAATACTGCTTGTCCCTTAGGTTGTGGAATGTCAAGTTTTTCCATAATTTTTTCAAAGCAATCTCTGTCTTCCGCATTTTGAATTGCAATAACGTCCGTTCCAATTATAGGCACGTTCATCTCTGCAAGTTTATCGGCGAGATTGATTGCCGTTTGTCCACCCAATGAAACTATAACTCCGTTTGGCTTTTCAAAGTCGATTATATTCATTGTATCTTCAAAAGTCAGCGGCTCAAAATAAAGTTTGTCTGAAGTGGTATAATCGGTTGAAACAGTTTCGGGGTTATTGTTTATTATGATTGCCTCATAACCTGCTTCTCTTATCGTCCATATTGCGTGCACGGTAGAATAGTCAAATTCAATTCCTTGACCAATTCTGATTGGGCCTGAACCTAAAACAATAATCTTTTTCTTGTTTGAACAAACGCTTTCTTGTTCTTCTTCGTACGTTGAATAAAAATATTGAACGCTACTTTCAAATTCTCCAGCACAAGTATCAATCATTTTGTAAACAGGCATAATACCAAGCTGTTTTCTATAATAGTAAATTTCCTTTTCTGTTGAATGCCATATAATTGCCAAATATTTGTCTGAAAAGCCCATTTTCTTTGCTTGCATCAAAATTTTCTTATCAAATAAATTTGCTTTTACAATATATTCAAACTCAACAATTTTCCTAATTTTTTCAAGGAAAAACATATCAATTTTGGTAATTGACGCCATCAAACCAATATCTCCGCCTCTTGCAAACAATTCCGCAAGCGCAAAAATTCTGTCGTCGGTGCAGTTCTTAATATATGCGTAAAGTTGGTTCAAACTCCAATCGTCAAATTTTGAAATCCAAATATGATATGCTCCAATTTCCAATGAACGAACTGCTTTTAGCAAACTTTCCTCAAACGTTCTGCCTATGCTCATAACCTCGCCAGTCGCTTTCATTTGCGTACCGAGTTTGTTTGACGCCGTTTCAAATTTATCAAACGGAAAGCGTGGAATTTTTGTGACGATATAGTCAAGCGCAGGCTCAAAGCAAGCTGGTGTATTTGCAATCATAATTTCATCCAAATGCAAGCCAACCGCAACTTTTGCCGTAACTCTTGCAATAGGATATCCGCTGGCTTTTGATGCCAATGCAGATGAACGCGAAACTCTTGGATTGACTTCTATAAGGAAATAATTAAATGAATGTGGGTCAAGCGCAAATTGCACGTTGCAACCACCCTCAATCTTTAATTCTCTTATAAGTTTCAAAGAGCTGTTTTTAAGCATTTGAACTTCTTTGCTTGTCAAAGTTTGTGACGGTGCAACAACAATGCTGTCGCCTGTATGCACTCCAACAGGGTCAAGGTTTTCCATACTGCAAATTGCAATCGCCGTATCGTTTGCGTCACGCATAACCTCAAACTCAATTTCCTTAAAACCTTTTACACTCTTTTCAACCAAAACCTGCCCGACAGGTGAAAGATGCAAAGCGTTCTTCATAATTTGTTTAAGTTCATCGTCGTTTTCTGCAAAACCACCACCTGTTCCGCCAAGCGTAAAGGCTGGACGCAAAACTACGGGGTATCCTATATCGTGCGCCGCCTTCAGAGCATCATCTATGCTGTAAGTAACTTCTGACGGAATAACTGGCTCTCCAATGCGTTGGCACATTTCCTTAAACAACTCTCTATCTTCAGCTTTTTCAATGCTTTCCAAATTTGTGCCTAACAGTTTTACATTGCACTCTTCCAAAACGCCGCTTTTTGCAAGTTTCATTGCAAGGTTCAACCCAGTTTGACCGCCCAAAGCTGGAACTATTGCGTCAGGTCTTTCATAACGTATAATCTTTGCCACGTATTCAAGCGTAAGCGGTTCCATATAAATTTTGTCCGCCATTTTTTTGTCTGTCATAATGGTAGCGGGGTTAGAGTTTGCAAGAATTACTTCATAGCCTTCTTCTTTAAGCGCAAGACACGCTTGAGTGCCTGCGTAATCAAATTCCGCCGCTTGTCCTATAACAATAGGTCCTGAACCTATAACCAAAACTTTGTTTATATCTGTTCTCTTTGGCATAATGAATTATACTCCTTGATTTTATCGGTAAATTTTTCAAAATAACGAATGTTATCTGGATAGAATTGCAATGCAAACAATCCGTCTTTTTCAACTTCAAAGCCTTCAACGCTTCCGTCCAACAAATTCAAGTGCGTTATTAACGCGCCTGCTTTCTCCAAACTTGCTTTGTCAACAGCGTAATTGTGGTTTTGTGTCACAATCTCAATTTGATTGTTTGCACTATTCCTAACGGGGTGATTTGCTCCGTGATGTCCATTTTTCATCTTATAGGTAGTTGCGCCCAAAGCTAAAGCCAAAACTTGATGTCCCAGTCCTACACCCATAATCGGGAATTTGCCTTCAATTTCTTTTGCTAGTTTGACAACCTTTTCAGCATTCTCAGGATTTCCTGGACCGTTTGAGAAAAAAACACCATCAGGTTTAAGGTTTGCAATTTCTTCTGCGGTTATGGTATATGGAACCATAATTACGTTGCAACCAACTGCGTTTAACGCGCGTATCATCTGAAATTTTATTCCGCAATCAACTGCTACAACGTTGTATTTGTGATTGGGAGTACGGCTATACCATCTTTTTTTGCAACCCGCTTGTTTCACTTCATCTGTTGGATAAATATAATCTTTTATGAGTTGCAACGCCTTTTCGTCCTCAAAATCGCCGTCAACAATCGCGCCAAGCATATTTCCCTTCTCTCTTAGTGTTGTCACAAGTTTTCTTGTATCAATGCCTTGAATTCCAGGGATATTATTTTCTTCCAACAACTCCGACAACGTTTTTGTATAACGAAAGTTTGACGGGTTATCATTGTATTCTCTGACAATCATTGCCTTTAACCCCAAACTTTTGCTTTCATAATCTTCGTCTGTGATGCCGTAACTTCCGATTATTGGATATGACATAACAATCATTTGTCCCGTATATCCTAAGTCGGAAACGACTTCTTGATATCCTGCCATAGACGTATTGAAAACCACTTCGCCTATTGCCGTCGTATTTGCGCCGAACCCTTCACCGTAAAACACGTCTCCGTTTTCAAGCACTAATTTCTTTTTTAGCTTTTCCATACTATTTCTCCATTCAAAAATGTATATAAGTTTTTTGCATATAGCGTTTCTCCTTCAAAAGGAGTGCTGCTTCCCTTTGATAAGCATTCTTTCCCTTTAACAAGCCACTTTTTCGACAAATCTATAACAGCCAAATTTGCGGGTTCGCCTTCTTTTATTTGCCCGTTGCCTAAACCAAACAACAACCGTGGTTTTATGCACATTGCGTCAACAAGTCTTTCCATTGACAACAAATTTGTTTTTACAAGTTTTGTATAAAGAACAGAAAACGCCGTTTCTAAACCGATAACACCAAAGGCACTTTTTTCTAAGCCTTTTGCTTTTTCCTCATCTGAATGCGGAGCGTGGTCTGTTGCAATGACGTCGATTGTGCCGTCAATAAGCCCTTCTATCAACGCCGCTCTGTCTGACTCGCTTCTAAGAGGAGGATTCATCTTGAAATTGCCGCTTTCTTTCAAGTTTTCCTCTGTCAACACAAGATAATGCGGAGCCGTCTCTGCGCTTATGTTTAACCCTTCAGCTTTTGCTTTTCTTATAAGTTGCACGCTTTCTTTTGTCGATATATGGCAAACGTGATACTTTGTTCCGCTAAGTCTGACCAATTCAATATCTCTTTCAAGTTGTTTCCACTCGCTTTCAGAGCATATACCTTTGTGATTATGCGCTTTTGAATAAACTCCATCGTGTATATAACCGCCTTTCAACAAGGAATTATCTTCACAATGTGCAACTATCGGCTTTCCAAGTCTTTTGGCAAGTTTCATTGCTTTGAGCATAATTTCATCATTTTGTACGCCGTGTCCGTCGTCTGAAAATCCTACTACGTACGGAGCCATACCTTCCAAATCGGCAAGTTCCTGTCCTTTTTGCCCAACGGTTATCGCACCGTAAGGATAAACGTTTATTTTTGCAGTTTTATCAATTATTTCCTTCTGAACGAATAAATTTTCAAGGCTATCGGGAACAGGGTTTAAGTTTGGCATTGAACATAATGCCGTATAACCTGCGCTTGCGCCTGCCAACGTTCCGCTTGCAATGCTTTCCTTATAAAAAAAACCTGGCTCTCGGAGATGAGTGTGAACATCTACGAAACCAGGTAAACAAATCAATTTTTCTGAATTTTCAAAACAAATACTGTCGGCATCGGTAGGTTTTGGAATATTGATACCAATTTTTGAAATAAGTCCCCCTTTAATCAAAATATCAGTTTTTTCAAACTTGTTTGATATAAAGACAGTTGCTCCTTTCAAAAGAAACATATTGTTCCTCCACAGATTTTTTCTATTGTATCACAATTTTTTAATTTTACAAAATGCTTTGACAATATTTATATTTTTTTTCTGCTTTTGTCAAAGTATGCTTTGCGCTCCTTTATGTTCTACTTCAAAAGTCATAATTCGACGTGTTATTTTGCTTACTTATATAACACATTTTTTATGTATATATATACAATATTGCATTACTCCACCAAAAGACTTCTTCCACGTTTAATTTAACGCTTTCCAAAAAAATTAAGCCTCCCTATGTGGGAGGCTTAATGACTTATTCTTCTGTTTTCTTGCTAGCTGTCGGTTTCTTCACAGGTTTGACAGCCATAGGCTTGACACCTTTTTTAACTGCCGACGGATTGCCCGCAACAGGTTTTGCTGCTTTGGCTTTTGCCATTGGTGTTGCAGTCTTTTTGATTTCTTCTGTCTTAACGACTTCTTCTAAAACTACTTGTTCTGATGAACCATTTCCTAAAATGTGTTCTTCATCAATGGTTTCTGCCGTAAATATTTCCGACTCAATCTCAACGCTGTCATTTTCAAAACTTACCGTATGAATTGGCTCGGGTTGAGCAGGCGTTGCAGGTTCTGGATAGAAAATTGGAGCTGCTTCAACAACAGGAGCTACCTCAGCAATAGGAGCAGTTGTAATTGGTTCATAATTATTTGCAACTTCGGTTTCCTGAGCAAAGTTTTGCCCTTCAACAGAACTGCCCGTGTTCCCCTCAAATGCAAAACTCATTTGATTGTCTGTTTGAGCAAGTTCAATGTCTTCAAGTTCTTTTGCTTCGTCTTTTTGCTTTGCCAATGCCAATTTAGATTTTCTTGTATATTCAATAATTGACAATCCAATCAACACAAGCACCGTTCCAATTGCGCCAAACATAATAAGCGTGTTTCTTGCTCCAATCAAATTGATTACGGCAAACAAGAGGTTATTTGATTCCAACCACGCTTGCAAAGCATAACCCAAAACACCAATTTTTGCGTTTGACCTAGCAAGACTTACGTTCAAATGTCCGTTATCGTCAGAATAAACCGCCAAGTTCAATGCTGCACCGTGAGATGCTTCCAAAACAATATTACCTAATCCGTTTTTGAGCAGATTACCTATGCCTTGTTGCACGCCCGACATACCGAGAACCGTATTGATTATTGTTTCAAGTGGCAAAGACACTCCGCCAACTGCAACTGGAGGTAAAACCATACCTAAGTCAAGACCTTCAAGAACAACCATATCTTCGTTAAGCATATCCAAAACGAGCCATTTCATAGCCTTTTTGACCATACCTGTTTCATATATAATGTTGCCTTTTTCGTCTTTTCCATATCTATTTGGAGCTGTTCCTTGCGTATAAGCATTTGCAAGGTTTCCATCTTTTTCAATAACCTTAGCTTCGTATGCAGCCTTAAACTCTGGGTCATAAATTTCATAAAGGAAACTTTGATTTTCAGGAGCGTTAGGTTGGGTTACGGTGTATCCTTTGTTCAAAATCAAACGCACAATAACTGGTACTGCCATACGGTTTTCCATTTGAGCGAACAACAACAATGGATCGTCAAACGTGTTATACCCGTCTTGGTCCATACTTGCGTGGTGGTTTTTGAACAAATATTCTGTCCTATTGCCTTTCTTTATGCCTTCTTTGCACAAATACTCAAACATAGGATATGCTTTGTCGCACATTGCAAGTGTGACGCATTGTCTGGTATATGCCTTATCGCCACCATTCAGAGCATAGTCTGAATCGGTAAAAATATACGTGTTATAGATGAAATCAAACAATTCCTTTTTCAAGCCAGAGAGGTTTGCAAGATAATTGCCATACATTGAAGGTTGCGTTTCATAGATGTTTTTCCATCTTTGATAACCGTTTCTTATGTCTGCGTCAACAAAGTTATCCGTCCAAACGTTGCCCTCACCTTTTACATATTGCGACATATCGTGATAAGAATATTTGACGTCTTCACCGCCGTAAGAACCGTTAAGCAAGTTTGCAACGATAAAATCACGAACTAGCTTTGCGTTTGTTTCGCTTTGTTTTTCTGAATTGTTGTACAAATCCTCAGTATGCAAAGTGCCTTGTGTTGCCATATCAATTATGTCAGGGAAAACTGTATCCATAAGGACGCCAAACACAACGGTAAGACAGAAGAACGCAACCAAAACAGCAACCATTTGGTATCTGAATGAATGTTTTGATTTTTTTCTTGTTACAGTTAAGCATATTGCCATAAATATTAACCCAAATAAAGTCACGAGGATAAATCCAACAAAAGGCCAGAACGAATAATATGGAACTAGCTTCATTGAATTTAGGGCAAAAATCAATGACATAATTATTGCACCCAGAAATCCCCCAGCAACCATAATTGCGGCTAATATATTTAGTACTATAAGAGTACCCTTTTTATTTACTTTATTTTGCTTAATAACATTGACATTGGAAGTTTGTGCTTTATTTTTCATATTATCTTACCTCCTTGCCGTTATTTTCGGAAGCAAGAATGGCGGTATCCTCAACGTTTGCGCCTTTTTTGCCACCTTTACTCTTTTTAGATTTTTTATTTTTCAAAACTGCTGTGCCGTTTTCCCATTCCTCTTGTTTTTCAGCAGCGAAGAAGCTGAGAATTGTAAACATAACAACTATGCCCGCAAACACTAAAAGCATATCTCTAACCGAGAATAATGGATACATTGTCGGTTTATAGCTCAAATCGGTTTTAAGCTGTTGAACAGCCAAAAGATTTGCAAAGCCGTGTGCCTTTTGCGTGAAGTTTCCGTCACCAATCTTGTCACCAATAATTACTGAGCCAACCGCAGTTCCGTGTCTTGAACCGGCATATTCCGCCATATCGTAAATTGCGAATTGTTGTTGCAATTTATATTCCAAACTGTCAGGGTCTTCACTTGTCAAATAGAATTGATAAACAGGCTTCAAAATTGGAGATTGATACCAATACAACCCTTTCAAAATTTGCATAAGAATATCTTTTACGTCCAAAGGCTTTGTTTTGTCAACAGTAATCTTAAAGCCAAGCGAACTTACCAAGGTTGGAACAAGACCCTTTACCAAGCCAACAACCGTGTCAATTGTGCTCTTGTCCATACCAAGCATATTTTGAAGAACGTCCACCAAGCCACTGAGAATATTTGTCAAGTTTCCAAGTGAAGTCTTTTCGTTCAAATTGATGTTGATAACTTTGTAATCTGCCGCGCCAGCGCCATCCCAAACACCATTGAGATTTTTATCTTGCCAAGGTTCAGCTGCGTCCCATGTACCGTTAGCGTTTGTATCGGTGTAAGGTTCACCAGTATCCCACTTGCCATTGAGGTTTACGTCGTTATAAGGTTCAGCAACGTCGTAAATGCCATTAAGGTTTATGTCTGTGAAAGTTTCTGCTCTTGTGCCGACGTTAACTTTCAAAGTTAATCTTATGCCAAAGAATTTTTCATCTTCATCCATAATGCCGTTTCCGTTTGCATCAAAACATTCGCTAGCGTCATATTTGCCGTTTCCGTTTGCGTCAACATAGGGTTCGCCAGTATCCCATTTGCCGTTTGCATTTGTATCGGTAAAGGTTTCTGCCCCGTCGTATTTGCCGTTTCCGTTTGCGTCAACGTTTTTGATAATTTGCAAAATTGCGTCGCCCAAACCTAATTTGTTAAGCATACCTGGATTTGCAGGCGTTCCGTCTCCGCAGATTGTGAATACAATGCCTGGGTCGTATTTGCCATTGGCTACGTCAACGAAATCTTCACCTTCGTCATATTTGCCGTTTCCGTTTGCATCATTGTACCATTCGCCAGTATCCCACTTGCCGTTTTTGTGGTCTGTGAAAGGTTCGCCCACGTCCCACTTGCCGTTTGAGTTGGTGTCTGTATAAGGCTCACCAAACAAAGTGTCACCAAGCGATGCGCTAAATCCACGCAAGGTATCGCCCAAGTTGGTTTCAATGGTTTTGAATAAACCAGAAATAAATTGGTTCAAAGTAACACCGACGTTAAGTTGCGGTTTCATACCAGAAAGCAAATCTGCTACAAAATCAAATAAGAAGTTGTTGCCCAACATTGAGCCCAACATTGACACTAATTTATCGAGTTTTTCAGGAGCTAATTCAAAGTCGCCGTAAAAATAGTAAGTTTCTTTGTAATATTGAAGTTTTAGTGCGTCAGAGCTGTCTGTATATTGACCATTGCCGTCCAAATCGACGTAGGTTTCACCTTCGTCCCATTTGCCGTTTGAGTTTGCGTCAACATATTCTTCACCTAAATAATAAGCACGTCTTGCCGCTTCACCTTTTGCAAGCAATTCTGCGTGATAAGCATCAAAAGTTACGCCTTTTTGGTGTACAAGTTTGTCTATTTCAGCTTTTGAAGCATAATAATCTTCCAAAATTTCGAGCACAGAGTTAAGAGAATAAACGTATCCGTCGGTTAATATTCCGTTTGCAACGTACCCTGCATAACCGTAAGTTCCGTCATATTTTGCACTCATCTTGTTTTTTGAATACCACAAATACGTGGTTACGTCTTGCGTACCATTGCTTTTTGTTCTTGGTACATAGAAAAATTCATCAAGTGTGTAGGTGGCTTTTGTATCAAACGCAGCGTCATCATAATGTTTTGCTGCTATGCCGTTATGTTTCAATGCTTGGTAGACATCTTTATAATCTGAAACGTTTTTCAAAACTTTAACGTTTTTCAAAACAAGAACTCCGCCAGATTCTTTATCAACAACGCCTGTTTTCTTATCTGCCTTTCCGCCTGTTGGACGTTCAAGCACTAAAATATCGTCTTTGCTGTCAATATATCCGTCTTTGTTGATGTCAATTCCAAGGTAAGCATATGTGATAGGCACGTTGTTATAGGTGCTTGCCGTTCCGTCTTGAAATGATGCATTGTAAGAAATGTTGTATGCCATAAGTGCCTTTTCAACATTTTTTATCAATTCATCGGTTCTGCTTTTCATTTTTCCGTTGCTAGTTCCGCCAGAAGACGTAACGGTCTTATAATACGAAAGTTGAGTTTTGTAACTTTCCACCTTAACGCCGTCGGGAGCAGATGCCGCAATTGCATCAATCTGTTTTGTAAACACCGCGTCCATAACGAAAACTGGAACAAGCATTGTAACCAAGATAACGCAAGTCGTAACTATCATTCTAACTCGTCTGTTTTTGATGACGTAATGAAATAAAATTTGCATTGCGCCTAAAAACGCCCAAATTCCTAAGGCAATCCACACTCCGTAAAGAGCCGTGCCTTTGAGTGGGACTAACAGACTTGCAAACATTTTGTCTTCAACCGCCCCTGCGAATGGTGCTTCACCTAAAAACATTGTTGACAATGCTAAAACCGCCATAAAGAATAACGGGAGCCCCAAACAATAGAAAACAACTTTCAAAACGCGAAAAAGCATAATTTTGTCTTGTTGATTCATAACTTTCTCCTTTCACACTCGACAGAATACCGTCAGGTAGGCAAACCCTACCCTAGTATATTACTTTATCAATGATACCATAACCCTAAAAACTTTTCAACAACAAACTTAATTTTTATTTATAATACTATATATGGTGATTTACGCGCACACATAGTCGATATTTGGCAAAATTGTGTTACTCAAACTACAATTAGACTATTTATTAGCAAATTATTAGCAAAATTTTGCAACTGAAGTGTCCGACTTTCAAGAATTTTCTGCCATAGAAAAAAATGTAATTTTTTATTTTTTTTTGCGTTTTTTTATTTTTGTCTGTCTAATTGTAAAAAAAGTTCTGTAAAAAAAGGAAAGCGTGTTGGCAATTTTTTGCTCAACACGCTTTTAATCTAAACTCGGATTGAATGCTTAAGATTATTTGTCTATATCGTCAATAAACTTTTGCACGGTTTCTGCGGCGTTGCCCAAATACAAATGAACACCGTTTTCTCTTGTATAAATTGGGTTTTCTACTCCTGCATATCCTGGTTTCAAGTCATAGTTGAAAATGTAGATGTTTTTGCAATCGTTTACGCTGAGTACTGGCATTCCGTAAATTGGTGTGCCTTCTGCATACGTTGCAGCGGGGTTAAGTACGTCGTTTGCACCAACCACGATTGTTGCGTCTGCTGTTGCAAACTCGGGGTTGATATTGTCCATTTCGTACAAATCTTCATAATCTACGTCCGCTTCGCAAAGCAATACGTTCATATGTCCAGGCATTCTGCCCGCTACTGGGTGAACTGCATATTTAACTGTTGTTCCGTTTGCAACGAGTTTGTCTGCAAGGTGCTTAACCGTATGTTGAGCTTGTGCGATTGCCATACCGTAACCTGGAACAATTATAACGTTTTTAGCATTCTTCAACGCTGCGGCTGGATTTTCGTCAACTTTCTTTTCAGCTTGTTTAGGAGCTGCTTTAGCTTCAATTACAGCTGGTTTATCAATATCGTCAATAAATTTTTGCACGGTTTCTGCAGCGTTGCCCAAATACAAATGAACACCGTTTTCTCTTGTATAAATTGGGTTTTCTACTCCTGCATATCCTGGTTTCAAGTCATAGTTGAAAATGTAGATGTTTTTGCAATCGTTTACGCTGAGTACTGGCATTCCGTAAATTGGTGTGCCTTCTGCATACGTTGCAGCGGGGTTAAGTACGTCGTTTGCACCAACCACGATTGTTGCGTCTGCTGTTGCAAACTCGGGGTTGATATTGTCCATTTCGTACAAATCTTCATAATCTACGTCCGCTTCGCAAAGCAATACGTTCATATGTCCAGGCATTCTGCCCGCTACTGGGTGAACTGCATATTTAACTGTTGTTCCGTTTGCAACGAGTTTGTCTGCAAGGTGCTTAACCGTATGTTGAGCTTGTGCGATTGCCATACCATAACCTGGAACAATTATAACGTTTTTAGCATTCTTCAACGCTGCGGCTGGATTGCTTTCTGTTGTGGTTGCAACTGTTGTTTCTTCTTTTTTGGAAACTGGTGTTCCATCCATTTCGTTTATAAATTGTTTTACGGTTTCAGCAGCATTGCCTAAGTACAAATGAACACCGTTTTCTCTTGTGTAAATTGGGTTTTCAACTCCTGCATATCCTGGTTTCAAGTCATAGTTGAAGATAAAGATATTTTTGCAATCGTTTACGCTGAGTACTGGCATTCCGTAAATTGGTGTGCCTTCTGCATACGTTGCAGCGGGGTTAAGTACGTCGTTTGCACCAACCACGATTGTTGCGTCTGCTGTTGCAAACTCGGGGTTGATATTGTCCATTTCGTACAAATCTTCATATTCTACGTTAGCTTCGCAAAGCAATACGTTCATATGACCAGGCATTCTGCCTGCTACTGGGTGAACTGCATATTTAACTGTCGTTCCGTTTGCAACAAGTTTATCTGCAAGTTGTTTTACAGCATGTTGTGCTTGTGCGATTGCCATACCATAACCTGGAACGATGATTACGTTTTTGGCATTTTTCAATGCTACGGCTGGGTTTTCTTCAACAACTTTTTTAGTTTCTTGTTTTGGAGCTTGTTTTTCTTCGACTTTTACGTCTTGCTTTGGAGCGACAACTGGAACAGCTTTTGGAGCAGCTTTTGTATCTTTCTTCGCTTTACCTGTCAAAATTGCCATCAAGCTACGGTTCATAGCTTTGCACATAATTTGTGTAAGCAACAACCCTGACGCGCCAACGATACCACCGATTGTAACCAACAATAAGTCGCCTATGGCAAGACCTGCAATTGCGCCTGCAACACCACTCAATGAGTTGAGCAATGAAATCGTGATAGGCATATCTGCGCCACCTACACGAATTGCAAATGCAAAACCAAAGAAAGCGGAAGCAACTGCTAAAATTACGAACATTGAAGCAACTATTGCAATGTTTGAAGCGCTGGTTAACGGACCACCTAAGACGATATAAACGACCATAGCGGCGACGATAAGCAAAACTGAACCCATTTGGATAAGTGGGTGATGTTTCCAAACAACTGGTTTTTGTGGTAAAAATTTAACTCTGTGGAGTTTTCCTGCTGCAACCAAGCTACCTGTCAAAGTCAACATACCAACTACAAGCGCAATTGATGAGGTAACTTTGTTGAAGTATCCTGCTGCTGAGTTATCCAACGCTGCGCCGATACCAAACATGGCAAACAAGCCAACAAGAGCAGAAGCAGCACCGCCTAAACCGTTAAGCAAAGCAACCATTTGAGGCATTTGTATCATACTTACTTTCTTTGCAATGATGATACCGACAACCGAGCCCAAAATAAGTCCAACATAAATTGGATAAGCGGTATAAACTGTGTAGTGACCAGTGTAAAGAATTGTAACTAAAATGCTTAAAAGCATACAAACAGCACTTACACGGTTACCAATTTTTGCGTACTTAACGTTGCCCATCATAGCAATTCCGCCAAGAACACCACAAGACAAAGCGATGCTAAGTGCAAGATAGCCATATTCGGCATATTCAGCAAAAAGGTTAAAGCAACCCATAACTGCAATCAATCCTGCAGAAGCTGCTGCAACTGAAATATAGATAATTTCTTGATGTTTTGCCTTTTTCTTAACAATCATTGCAAGCATTCTATCCGTGACAGCAAAACCGCCAACAACGTTTATCATTGCAAGAGCAATTGCAATAATACCAAAAATAGAACCTACAATTTGACCACCTAAACCAACTGCTTCAATAACAAATGTTGCAGCTGTTGCCGTCAAAGCACCCAAAACAGTAATACCTGAAAGGGCGTTCATACCCGACATAAGTGGTGTGTGCAACAAACTTGGCACGTTCTTAATGAGAAGGTAACCAACGATGGTTGCAACTGCAAATACGCCGACGAGTATGAGTTGATAATAAATCATATCAAGTCCAAACATAATTTCATCTCCCTATATAATGTTTTATATTATTGAAAAATATATCCAAAAAATAAAAGCCAAAAGCTGATGCTAACGGTTTTTATAAACTAAAATTTTTTAACAGGATAAATTTTTCAACAACATAAAAATATGTTTAAGAATTTCAAAATTTCTCCCGCAAAGATTGTTTGCGGGAGAAATTGAAAATAACTTATTTAAGTCCCATTGCTTGCTTTGCGCCAGCGTGGACAATTTCTTTTCCATCTGTAACAAGAATGCTTCTTACGATTTCATCTTCCATATCCAATTTGACTTCGCCGTCTTTTGCCAAGAATGCGAGCAAGTTGTAAATGTTGTGAGCAAACATCCAAGTTGAGCTTGTTGGCAACAAACCAGGAATGTTCTTAATACCTTCGATGAGTACGTTGTGTTTGTATTCTTTCTTTCCGGGAGGTGTAATTGCACAGTTACCGCCTTGGTCGATTGAAATATCAATAATGCAAGAACCAGGTTGCATTTCTTTAACCATATCTTCTGTCAAGAGTACAGGAGCAAGTTTGCCTTGGAGCAATGCAGAGCAGAAAATAATATCTGCTTTCTTAACTGCATCCAAAAGATTTGCACGTTCTTTAACCAACCATTCTTCTGAAAGTTGGTTTGCGTGTTTTCCGTCTGCGCTGACTGCGATTTCTTTTGGAACGCCAGTTTCAACAATTTTTGCACCCAAAGATTGAGATTGTTCGTTTGCATCAGGACGAATGTCAGCTGCATAAACGACTGCGCCCAAAGATTTTGCTGTTGCAACAGCACGAAGACCTGCAACACCAGTTCCAATAACTAAAACGTTGCAAGGTTTGATTACGCCAACGGCTGTTCCGATAAGTGGCATAAACTTCTTAATGTCGTCTGCTGCCATAATAATTCCTTTATAACCTGCGCAAGTACTCATTGAGGACAATGCGTCCATACTTTGTGCGCGGGAAATTCTTGGAATACCGTCAAGAGTAAGACCGATAACGCCTTGTTTTGCCATCTTTTTAACCATTTCGTGGTTAACAGGAGCAGCTGGGTGAATAAAGGTGATAAGATATTGACCTTTATGCATCATATCTATTTCGTGTTTGCCTTTTGCGTCGTTAAACAAAGGTTCTTTAACTTTAAGGATAACATCTGATTTCTTGAAGATTTCTTCAGGGTCCTTCACCATTGTTGCGCCTGCTTCAATATAAGCATCATCGTGGAATAATGCGCCTTCGCCTGCGCCGTTTTCCACCAATACTGTCCAGCCGTTTCCGACCATCTTTTTGACTGTTTCGGGAGTTGATGATACACGATTTTCGTCGTGCATAATTTCCTTAACTACGCCAATAATCATAATTTTGTTCCTCCATACCTTATAATATTTTTTTAATTTTCAATATCTCCGGCTTTCGCCATTGTTACTTTTTAATTTTCGTTTTAAGCAAAGCGGAATAATCTTTCTTTTGACTGCTTAAAACAATGTTTGTCTTTGTTTTTGACACTCCATCAATGGTTTTAATTTCATTGAGCGTGGTTTCCAACGTCTTAGTATTTTCCGTAACTACTTTAAGCAAATAATCAAAGTCACCCGCAATATACAAACATTCAACAATGTTTGGGTCTTGCAAAATTGCTTTCACAAAACTTTGATTGTGCGACGGGTGGTCTATTGTGACCAAAATCATAGCTGTTACGTCTTTCCCCAACACAGAAGGCTCAATTTCCGCCGAATAGCCCACAATGGTGCCGTCGTTTTCCATCTTCTTTATGCGCTCAATAACCGCCGAAACGCTCAACTTAACTTTGTCTGCAATTTCCGATGCGTTTATCCTTGCATTAACGCTCAAACATCTCAAAATTTTTATGTTTATGCTATCCATCAGCACCTCTCATATTGTCGGTTATTAGTGTATCATAAAATAAAAATTTGTAAATACCTTTTTTGCGCTTTCACAAAAATATTTTTTGTAGAATGCCAATTTCACAAAAATATTTTTCGTATTTATCTAAAAAATAAAAAATATTTAGTTTACTTGTTTAACTTTATGCTTTGCGTTTTCTAAAATTTGATATTTTTTCTACACAAATAACGCAGTTTGTCTATAATAATTTTTCTAAACTTTTTGAGGTTTTTATCACCCGAAATTTTACGCTTTTGGACATTATTTTTTTACTTTTTTCGGCAAAAACCGACATTTGCATTATTTTTTTCATTTTTTTGCTTTTTCACTTACA